>JALYRA010000003.1 GCA_030855545.1 Actinomycetota bacterium
GCACGAACGAGTACTGGGGCGTCCAGATGACCGACTGGGACGACGCGCCTGTCCTGCGCGAGCGCAACTTCGTCCGCTCGATCGGCGGCCGCAGTTACGAGCTGCACTACACGGGCCCGAAGCTCCATATGGTCGTCTTGCGCCAGGGAGGCGCGACCTACTGGGTCGTGAACACGCTGCTGGACTCGCTCTCGAACGAGTCGATGCTCGCGATCGCGAAGGGTCTCAAGCCGCTTCGTAACATTAAGTAAGTAGGCTCACCGACCGTGAGCAGAGTGGCAGTCTTCGGGGCCGGCTACGTCGGTCTCGTCACGGCGGCGTGCTTCGCCGATCTCGGCCACGATGTGGTCGTCCGTGACGTTCTCCCGGACCGGATCGAGCAGTTGCGGGCCGGAGAGATTCCGATCTACGAGCCCGGCCTCGACGAGCTGCTGCGACGGAATGCCGAACGGCTCAACTACACGCTCGACGTCGCCGAAGCCGTCGACGACGCCGACTTCCTCTACGTCGCCGTCGGGACGCCGCCGACCTACTCAGGCGACGCCGACCTCTCGGCCGTCTGGACCGTGGTCGACGAGCTCGCCGGGCTCGATCGCCGCGCCGTGCTTGTGATGAAGAGCACCGTCCCGGTCGGCACGGGAGCAAAGGTGCGCCATCGTCTCGACGAGCGCGGGCTCGACGCTGTCGGCTATGCGTCGAACCCCGAGTTCACCGCGGAGGGGACTGCGATCCGCGACTTCCAGTACCCGGATCGGATCGTCATCGGCTCCTTCGCGTCGGCAGACGGCGATGCAGTCGAGGAGCTCCACCGCGGGATCGAAGGGCCGATTCTCCGTGCCGACGTCGCTTCCGCCGAGATGATTAAGCTCGCCGCAAACGCGGCGCTGATGACGCGGATCAGCTTCATCAACGAGATCGCGAACGTCTGCGAGGCGACGGGCGCAGACGTCGTGCAGGTCGCTGCCGGAGTCGGCCTCGACCGGCGGATCGGGCCGAGCTTCCTTCGCGCCGGTATCGGCTACGGCGGCAGTTGCTTCCCGAAGGACTCGCTGGCGCTGAAACAGCTCGCGGCGAACTCGGGCTACCACTTCCAGCTCCTGAACGCCGTCATCGAGGTGAACGAGCTGCAGAAGCGCCGCGTGATCGGAAAGCTGAAGCACCACCTCGGCTCGCTGCGCGGCACCACCGTCGCGCTGCTCGGGCTCGCCTTCAAGCCGAACACCGACGACGTGCGGGAGGCGCCGAGTCTCGTCCTCGCGGGCCGTCTCGTCGCCGAGGGGGCGGAGGTGCGCGCGTGGGATCCGGTCGCGGACGGCGCCGCGGTGCTGCCGCAGGCGACGATCTGCGACGATCCGCTCGACGCGCTCGACGGCGCGGCCGCGGCCGTCATCGTCACCGAGTGGCCGCAGCTCGCGCAGCTCGATTGGCGCGAGGCCGCGGGCCGCATGCGCAACCCGCTCCTGATCGACGGCCGGAACATGCTCGACCCGGAGGCAATGCGCGCGGCCGGGTTCACGTACGACGGCATCGGTAGATCGTGAGCCACCCCGCGGTCATTCTCGTCGGGGGTCTCGGCACCCGGCTGCGGCCCCTGACCGACCGGACGCGTAAGGACATGCTGCCGCTCGTCGACCGGCCGCAGCTCGCGTATACCTTCGAGCACCTGCGCCGCTTCGGCGTCACCCGCGCGGTGATCTCCTGCGGGTACCTGCCGACGCAGATCCAGGAGCACTTCGGCGACCGCTACGGCGAGCTTCGCCTCGAGTACAAGATCGAAGAGGAGCCGCTCGGCACGGGCGGCGCAATCCGCTTCGCCGCCGAGGGAATCGACGAGCCGTTTTTCGCGCTCAACGGCGACTCGCTGCGCGAGACCGACCTCGCCGAGCTTGCCGCTTTTCATCGTGAGCGCGAGTGCCGCGCGACGATCCTGCTCACTCCGGTCGAGGATCCGAGCCGCTACGGCCTTGTCCGCGTGGCCGGCGACGGGCGCGTGCTCAGCTTCCTCGAGAAGCCGCGTCCGGAGGAGATCGACACGAACCTGATCAACGCCGGGATGTACGTGCTCGAACCGGACGTGCTCGAGCTGATTCCGCCGGGACGGCCGGTGTCGATCGAGCGCGAGGTCTTCCCGCGCCTCGTCGATGAGAGCGCCGTCTACGGCGTCGCGCTGCCGGGGTACTGGCTCGACGTCGGCACGCCGGACGCCTACCTCCAGGCCCACCGCGATGTCCTCGAGCGAAATTTTGTCACCGAGCTGGGGAAGCAGCTCGGCGCTGACTACACACTTGTCGCCGGCGACGCCCAGGTGGACGCCGCCGCGCGACTCGTGCCGCCGGTGTTCGTGGGCGCCGGTGCGACCGTCGGCGCCGGCGCGCGCATCGGCAGCCTTGCCGTGATCGGCGCGGGAGCGGTGATCGGCCCCGGGGCATCCGTCGAGTCGTCGGTCGTCGGCGCGGGCGCGGTCGTCGGAGCCCGCACGCACGTCTCGGGCTCGATCGTTGGCGAGGACGCCGAGCTCGGCACCGAGTGCGACGTGCGCGGTCTTTCGGTCGTCGGCCCTGGCGCGAAGGTCGGTGACAGGAATATGCTCGACCACGGCATGCGCGTCGCGGCGGAAGAGACGATCGCCGCGGGCGCAGTCTCGTTCTCGTGAATAACGTCGACTCCCCCAACATCGACTCCCTCGACCGCTGGGGCTTCGACGTGCGCAAGGTCGACAAGCCCTGGGGTCACGAGCTGATCTGGGCGCTCACTGACGTCTACTGCGGCAAGGTGCTCTTCGTGAAGGCCGGCGCCTCGCTCAGCCTTCAGTTCCACAACGAAAAAGACGAGTCGTGGCTCGTCCAATCCGGAAAGGCCAAGCTCGAGCTGGGTGAGGCGGGGCAGCGCGTCCTGAACGAGGAGATCATCGTGGCCGGAGCGGCGTTCCGATACACACCGGGCACGGTGCACCGGGTCACCGCGATCGAGGACACGACGATTCTCGAGGTCTCGACGCCGCAGCTCGACGATGTCGTGCGGCTCGAGGACATCTACGGGCGCGAAGGCACCTCCGAACCCTGACACACCTGTGCTAACGTCTGGCCCGATGCAGGCTCTTACCGTCGGTGCTGCCGCGGCTCAGTCGGGCTGGTCGGCGCGGATGCTCCGCTATCTCGAGCAGGCGGGACTCGTCGTCCCCGAGCGCTCGAGCTCCGGCTACCGGATCTACAGCCTGCGCGAGCTGAATCAGCTTCGCTCGCTGCGCGACCTGCGCGACCGCTACTCGGTCGAGCTCGACGAGCTCTCGTTCGCGGCCCGGCTTCGCCGCGAGCCCGACCTGCGAGCCGCCGTCGAGACGTGGCTGCACGCCAGCGTCCCTTCGGCCGACTGGGTCGACTGGGAGCAGCGCAAGCACGAGCGGCTCCTCGTCGCCTGACGGCTCGCCTACACTGCCCCGCTGAATTGACGAAAGGAATTTGATGGCAACAACGAAGCGATACGACGTCAAGGATCTCGCGCTCGCCGGCGAGGGAGTTCGCCGGATCGAGTGGGCCGACCGGCAGATGCCGGTGCTCACCGCGATCCGCGAGCGGTTCGAGACCGAGCAGCCTCTGGCCGGCTACCGCATCGCCGCATGCCTCCACGTAACGACCGAGACGGCGAACCTGATGCGGACGCTCCAGGCCGGAGGCGCGGACGTGGTCATCTGCGCGTCCAACCCGCTCTCGACACAGGACGACGTGGCCGCCGCGCTCGTCGACGAGTACGGCATCTCGACCTTCGCGATCAAGGGCGAGGACAACGACTCGTACTACCAGCACATCGAGGCCGCCGTGGACCACAAGCCGCACATCACGATGGACGACGGCGCCGACGTGATCGGCGTCCTCCACAGCGCCCGCCGCGAGCAGCTCGGCGACGTGATTGCCGGCACCGAGGAGACGACGACCGGCGTGATCCGGCTGAAGGCACTCGAGCGTGACGGCAAGCTCGGCTTCCCGGTGATCGCGGTCAACGAGGCGCGCACCAAGCACCTGTTCGACAACCGCTACGGCACGGGCCAGTCGACGATCGACGGGATCATTCGCGCGACCAACGTCCTGATTGCGGGGAAGCGCTTCGTCGTCGCCGGGTACGGCTGGGTCGGCCGAGGCGTCGCCATGCGCGCCAAGGGCCTCGGTGCCCATGTGATCGTGACCGAGGTCGATCCGATGCCGGCGCTCGAGGCCGCGATGGACGGCTTCGAGGTGCTCTCGATGGAGAAGGCCGCTCCGATTGGCGACGTCTTCTGCACCGCCACGGGCGACAAGAACGTGATCGCCCGGGCCCACATGGAGCTGATGAAGGACGGCGCGATCCTCTGCAACACCGGCCACTTCAACGTCGAGATCGAGATCTCCGCGCTCAGGGAGCTCGCATCCGAGACGCGCGCGGCCCGGGAGTTCGTCGAGGAGTTCACCATGTCGGACGGCCGCCGGCTCTACCTGCTCGGAGAGGGCCGTCTGATCAACCTGGCCGCCGCCGAGGGTCACCCCGCGATCGTGATGGACATGTCCTTCGCGAACCAGGCCCTCTCGGCCGAGTACGTCGTCCAGAACGCGGCGTCGCTCGAGAAGAAGGTCTACGTGGTGCCGAAGGACATCGACGACGAGATCGCCCGGCTCAAGCTAGCCACGATGGGCATCGAGATCGACCAGCTCACCGAGGAGCAGGCCAAGTACCTGGCCTCGTGGGACGAAGGAACCTAGAGCCCGACAGCATCGCTCGACTGGAAGGCGACGCCGTGGTCCTGCTGGACCAGCGTCGCCTTCCGGACGAGCAGATCGAGCTCCGTTGCGAGTCGGCGGCCGAGGTCGCTGAGGCGATCCGGACGCTCGCGGTGCGAGGAGCGCCGGCGATCGGCGTCGCGGCCGCATACGGGTATGTCCTCGCGGCCGAGCGCGGCGAGGATCTCGAGGCCGCCTACCGCGTGCTCGCCGATTCGCGACCGACGGCGGTCAACCTCGTCTGGGCACTCGAGCAGATGCGCGCCGACCCGACGCCGGAGCGGGCTCGGGACTTGCACTTAGGTGAAGTTGATCGGTGCAAGCGCATGGGTACACATGCATCAGCCCTCTTCGGGCCTGCCACAAAAGCGCTGACCCACTGCAACGCGGGCGGGCTCGCCACGGGCGGCTACGGCTCGGCGGTCGGCGCGCTGCGCGCAGCCTGGGAGGGGGGTCTGCTCGCCCACGTCTGGGTCGACGAGACTCGCCCGCTGCTCCAGGGATCGCGGTTGACCGCCTGGGAGCTCGAGCTGCTCGAGATCCCGCACGCGGTCATCGCCGACTCGGCAGCCGCGCACCTGATGAGCCGGGGAGAGGTCGACTGCGTCGTCACCGGTGCCGACAGGATCGCGGCGAACGGCGACTCGGCGAACAAGATCGGTACGTATGGTCTCGCGGTGGCCGCCGCCTACCACGGAATCCCACTCTACGTCGTCGCGCCGACCTCGACGATCGATCCGGCGATCGCGACCGGAGCGGAGATACCGATCGAGGAGCGAGACGGAGCCGAGATCACCTCCCGCTTTGCAGCACGGAACCCTGCCTTCGACGTCACCCCGGCCGACCTGATCAGCGCGATTGTGACCGAGGAGGGCGTGCACCGCGCGCCGTACTCCGAGTCGCTGCCGCGGGTGATGCACGCATGAGCGTCCTCGACGAGATCGTCTCCGAGGTCCGGAACGATCCCGAGTCGATCGGCCTGATTCTCCACGGCTCGCGCTCGGCAGGCGTCGATGGGCCGGACTCGGATTACGACCTCGTTGTCGTCGTCACCGCGGGGAGGTACGCCACGCTGCGCGACCGCGACGAGCTCCTCGAGCGGCGCCCGGGGCCACCGAAGGCGGACATCTCGTACGCCTCACCCGAGCGGCTGCGGCTCCGAGCCGAGGCGACGGATGGCTACACGCCGATGTATGTGACCGCCAGCGTTGTGGCCGACACGAATGGAGAGGTCGCTGCGCTCCTCGGGGCGATCGTCGCGAATGCCGGCGCACGCGCCTGGGAGGAGCTGGACGAGCTCTACGACGGGTACCTGAACACCTTCTTCCGCTCCCTGAAGGCCTGGCGGCGGGGCGACGAGCTCGGCGGCCGGATGCAGGCAGCGCAGACATGTCTCTGCGTCGTCCGCTTGCTCTTCGCAGCCGAACGGCAGCTGGCTCCGTATCACGATCAGCTGCGAGCGCCGCTGCAGCAGCTCGAGCGGGCCCAGGGCTGGGAGGAGGGCTACCTGGCCGACACGCTGACGCGGGTGCTCGCCACAGGAGATCCCACGCTCCAACAGGAGCTCGAGATCCGGGTCGAAGCCCTCTTCGACGCGCGTGGGATCGCGCATCAGTGGGGTCCGGAAGACGGCCTCGACGCCGTCAAGGAGCATCGGTTCCGGTGAAGGCGATCATCCTCGCGGGCGGCTACGCGACACGGCTGCGCCCGCTCACCGACGATCTCTCCAAGTGCCTGCTTCCCGTGGGCGGCCGCCCGATGCTCGACTGGATCCTCGAGCGGATCCAGGCGGTTGACGAGATCGACGAGGTGCACGTCGTCACGAACAGCCGCTTCGCCCAGGACTTCCGGCACTGGGCGAAGCTGAAGGAGGGCGTGACGGTCCATGACGACGGTACGAGCTCGAACGGAGACAGGCTCGGCGCCATGGGCGACGTCGCGTTCACGCTCGATCGCGCGGAGATCGATGACGACGTCCTCGTCGTCGCAGGGGACAACCTCTTCGACTACGACCTCGAGGACTACGTCGAGTTCTGGCGCTCGAAAGGTGTCGCGACGGCTGTTGCGGTGCACGACGTCGGCGATCTCACGCTCGCCTCGCAGTACGGGATCGTGGACGTCGCCGGCGACGACCGGATCGTCTCGTTCGTCGAGAAGCCGGAGCAGCCGGCCAGCACGCTCGCGGCGACGGCGACCTACATCTATCACCGTGCGCACGTGCCGCTCGTGCGGCGCTACCTCGACGAGGGAAACGCACCCGATCAGGTGGGGAGCTTCATTGCGTGGCTGCTCGAACGGGAGCCGGTCTTCGCGTTCTGGTTCACCGGAACCTGGCTCGACATCGGCGACCATGATCAGTTGCTGTCCGCCGACAACATGCTCCGTCGAGCGCAAGGGCTTCCGGAGCGAGACCGGTACGCGCTCGAAATTTAGAGGGAACCGGCACGATCTCGTGACGGTTCTGTGACATCTGCGCGCGTACGGTCGAGGAAGTGCTCCTCGACGTCCTCCTGCCGACCCGATGTGCCGCGTGCGAACTCCCGGGGGCTGCCCTCTGTGCTGGCTGCCGCGACGGGCTGATCCGGCTCGCACCGCCGCTCTGCGCCCGCTGTGGCGCTCCGGGTGCGTGGCCGGTGAAGCGGTGCGCCGAATGCAGCGGACGCCGGATCGCCTTCTCAAGCGCGCGAGCGGCGATCACCTACGACGACGCGGCGCGGCGGCTCGTGCAGGCGTGGAAGGAACGCGGGCAGCGGCGTCTGGCACGCGAGGCGGCAGCGCTCGTCGCCGAGACGCTCTCGCGTCCGGCTGTCGAAACGGTCGCGTTCGTCCCAGCCGACGCTGGTCGGGCGAGAGAGCGTGGTTATCGTCCGGCGGAAGCGCTCGCCCGGGAGCTCGGGCGGGTCTGGGAG
>JALYRA010000021.1 GCA_030855545.1 Actinomycetota bacterium
CTGCACGGTCGAGATCGGGTCCTCGATCGGCCAGTCCTTCAAGGACTGGATCAAAGCGTCGCTGGACGGCAAGCACGTGCGCAAGAGCGGCGCGATCATCGCGGCCGACTTCGATTACGCCGAGCGCTCGCGCCGCGAGTTCCGCGAAGCGCTGATCACCGAGGTCGGGTTCCCGGCGCTGGACGCCGCGTCGAAGGAGACGGCATTCCTGACCGTCACCTTCGCACCCGAGCTGATCGAGCGGAAAGCAGGTTCCGGCCAGAAGCTGCTGGCCGAAAAGACAAAGCAAAAGCCCTGGCTCAAGTCGAACTTCCGGTTCGAGATTAAGGGTCTGCCGACGTCGAAGGTGAACAAGATCGACGCCTTCACGATCAAGCAGACGATGGTCACGGACGGAATCGGGGAGTCGCGCGACCAGCAGAAGGAGCCGGGCAAGCTCGAGTTCCCGAACCTCGCCTTCACGTTGGCCGAGTCGGATGCGCAGCCGTGGTACGACTGGTTCGACGACTTCGTGCTCCGGGGCAACAACGGGCCGGACAAGGAGAAGACGGGGGTGCTGGAGTTCGTCGATCCGTCCCGGACGGACGTTCTTCTCGCCGTCGAGTTCAGGGGGCTCGGCATCTTCAAGGTCGCTTCCGACACGTCGGAGGCGGGGGAGCAGGCGATCCGCCGCATCAAGGTCGAGCTCTATTGCGAGAGCTTGACGGTCGCCTTCACAGGAGGCTCTGGCTGAGCGGATGTCATCCTGACATCGCAATGACTTGACAAAGACATCATTATGATGTCATTATGGTGCTATGCAGATGGCACCGTATCTCCACGCACTCCAGGACGACCTCGCCGCCGCCGCTGCGCTGGCCGGCGACGAGGCGACCAGGGAAGCCGGTAGCCGGCTCGCCCAGGCGCTCGAGGCCTCGCTCCAGCTGAGGTTGCTCGACCTTCTGAGCGAGATCGCGCTGTCGCTCAACGCTCAGGTTCCCGGTCGCATCGAGGTTCGTCTCGCCGGCCGCGAGCCCGAGCTCGTCTATGTCGAGGACGAGCAGGCCGAGCCTGCCGCACCGGCCGACGACGCGCTCACCGCGCGAATCACGCTGCGCCTCTCCGAGGGCCTCAAGGCCCAGGTCGACGTTGCCGCAGCGCGGGAGAGCCTCTCCGTCAACTCGTGGATCGTGCGCTCGCTGGCGCGCGGCCTCGAGACCCGTTCCGTCCGCGCCGGCCGGCGACTGACCGGCTACGCAGAGAGCTGAAAGGAGCTCACATGTCCCGTCTCCACCCCGTTCCGTACGGCGCCGGCATCCTGCTGGTTCCCGACTACATCTCGCCGATCCGCGACGAGCGGATCGTGAAGCCGCTGCGCCGAGGGCTCCGCCATGGATAGCCGGCGCGAGATCTTTCCCACCCCGGAGCAGCCGCGCTTGAAGGTGCGCAACCCGGCCGGCGACGTCCGGATCGAAACGGCGGACGTCGTCGAGACCACCGTCGAGCTCGTGCCGCTGAACGACTCCGACTCGACCCGCGAGGCAATCGAGAAGGCGACCATCGGCGTCCGCGGCGACGAGGTGCTCGTCGAGATCGAGGGCCGCAGCTGGACGATCTCCATCGGCAACTGGGGCTTCGGCTCGCCGAAGATCGGCGTCCGGATCGCGTGTCCCCACCGTTCCTCACTCGAGTGCGACACCGCTTCCGCCGACCTCAAGGTGAGCGGCACACTGGGGGAGAGCCGGATCCGCACCGCCTCGGGCGACGTCACCCTCGACGTTGTCGAGGGCAACCTCAATGTCAAGAGCGCGAGCGGCGACATCCACGTCGAGCGCGTCGCCGGCCGCTGCGACCTCAACTCGGTTTCCGGCGACGTCGACGTGAGTGTGGCGGAGGCCGGCCTCCAAGTGAACTCCGTGTCAGGGAACGTCGAGGCCGGGGAGGTCACCGGCGACCTCAGCGTGCAGAGCGTCTCGGGTGACCAGCGGGTTCGTGCCGCCGGCCCGGGCGAGCTCGCGTTCAAGGCCGTCTCCGGCGACGTCCAGGTGGCGATCCGCCGCGGCCTCCGCGTCCGGCTCGACGTCAATTCGGTCAGCGGCAAGATCGGCTCGGAGCTCGAGGTCAGCGACACGCCGGCCGGCTCGGACGCGCCCGAGGCAAGCCTCCGCGTCCGCACAGTCAGCGGCGACGTGAAGGTCTCCCGCGCGGTCGAGGTGGCCGCGTAGCGATGCGTCGGCCCGGAGGCCTTTGGCGGCACCGCGACTTCCGTTCGCTTTGGGGGGCGGAGACGATCAGCCAGTTCGGGTCGCAGGTCACGTTCCTGGCGCTGCCGCTCGTCGCGATCCTCGTGCTGGAGGAGACGACCTTCAAGGTTGCGCTCCTGACGACGGTCGAGTTCCTGCCCTTCCTCCTCCTGACGCTGCCCGCGGGCGTTTGGGTCGACCGTCTGCGCCGACGGCCGATCCTGATCCTCGGCGACCTCGTCCGCGCCGCCGCGCTCGCCTCGGTGCCAGTTGCGCACTGGCTCGGCATCCTGACGATCTGGCAGCTCTACGTTGTCGGCTTCATCGCCGGCGTCGGCACCGTCTTCTTCGACGTCGCCTACCAGTCCTATCTCCCGGCGCTCGTCGGGCGCGAGCACATCGTCGAGGGCAACTCGAAGCTGGAGGTCAGCCGTTCCGCCGCGAACATCGGCGGTCCCGGGCTGGCGGGTGTGCTCGTGTCCGCACTGACGGCCCCGATCGCGGTTCTCGTCGACGCCGTCAGCTTCGTGGTCTCCGCGCTGCTGCTCGGGCGGATCCGGAAACCGGAGGAGACGCCGCCGCGCGAGGAACGGCGGCCGTTGCGCGTGGAGCTGCTCGAAGGGCTGCGCTACGTCGTTCAGCACTCGTATCAGCGCGGGATGGTCGCCTGCGTCGCACTTTCAAACTTCTTCGGACAGGTCGTCTTCTCGATCCTCCTCGTCTACGCCGTGCGCGAGCTCGGCCTCTCAGCCGCGACGATCGGCCTCGCGATCGCAGTTGGGAATGCCGGGCCGCTCCTCGCTGCCGTCACCGCGCGGCGCATTTCCGCGCGTCTCGGCGTTGGCAGGCCCATCGTCGGTGCGGCGTTCCTCTTCGGACCAGGCACGCTCCTGATCGCGGCCGCGCCGCGCGACCGGCCGATCCCGTTCATCGTCGCCGCGATGATCGTGATGGGCTTCGGCGGCGTCCTCTACAACGTCACCGCGATCAGCCTGATTCAGGCGATCACGCCCGACCGGATGCTCGGCCGCGCGAACGCGTCCCGCCGCTTCATCGTCTGGGGCGTGATCCCGCTCGGCGCGCTCCTCGGCGGCG
>JALYRA010000028.1 GCA_030855545.1 Actinomycetota bacterium
GGCCTGCTGCGAGCACCGCCTCGATGAGGTCCCGTCCCGCGTCGTAGCGGGCCTGCGCGCCGTCAGGAGTGTTCGCGTAGTCGGCCTGCGCCGCCGGCAGGTAGCGCGCCTGCGCGGCGAGCAGGTCACCGTCGCTCGCGACCGCGGGCGCGGGCATGAGCAGCGCGAGCAGGATCGCCAGTCGCCGCATGCCCACGTTGTACCGTCCGAGCCGTGAAACCGCTCGACCTCCGCGAGCTGAACCGCGCGACGCTCGCGCGGCAGCTACTGCTCGAGCGCGTCCCGCTCGACGTCCCCACGGCGGTGCACCGGCTCGGCGCGCTCCAAGGCCAGCGGCCCCGCGCGCCCTACGTCGCGCTCGCAGCCCGTCTCGACGGCTTCGAGCGGGAGGATCTGAGCCGTGCCCTGCACGACCGGACCGTGGTGCGCGCCACGCTCATGCGCGAGACGCTGCACCTCGTCACGGCCGAGGACTATCCGCACGACGCGGTCGCGATGGCGACGTACTTCCGCACGCTGCGGCCGAACCATCTTCCCGACGGCGTCGACATGCAGCGCGTCCTCGAGCTTGCGGCTCACGCGGCCGAGGCGCTGGCGGAGCCGCTCGAAGGAACCGCGCTCAGACCGATCCTCGCGAAGCTGGAGCGGGAGATGGCCGACGACCGCGTCTGGCGCCGCGTCCGGACGAATGCCCCGATCCTGCATGTGCCCGGCGAGGAACCGCATGCCTTCGGCCCGCGGAACCGCTTCGTCGCCGCCTCCGCCTGGCTCGGCGTGCTCGAGGCGGAGGAGGGCCAGGGCGTGACCCGGCTCGCCCGTCGCTACCTCGCCGCTTTCGGCCCCGCGAGCCGCGCCGACATCGCGGCCTTCACCGGGCTCGCAGTCGCGATGCTCGCGCCGGCGCTCGACGCGCTCGAACCCGAGCTCGAGCGCCTGACCGACGAGCGCGGGCGCGAGCTGTACGACCTCCGCGGCGCCCCGAGGCCCCCGGCCGAAATACCCGCGCCGCTGCGGCTCCTCGGCGAGTGGGACAACGTCCTCCTCGCCCACGCCGACCGCACGCGGATGTTCGACGACGAGACGCGCCGGCTCGTGATCCGCAAGAACGGCGACGTGCTGCCAACGATCCTGTGCGACGGCGTCGTCGCCGGGACGTGGTGGTGGCGGTGCCGGAAGGACGTGGCGACGCTCGAGGCGACGCCGTTCGTGAAGCTGACGAAGGCGGCGAAACAGGAGCTCGAGCGGGAGGCCGAGCTCGTGCTCGCGGTGCTCGAGCCGGCCGCTTCGCGCTTCGAGGTCGAGTACGTAGGCTAGTCGGCCTCGATGTAGGTCCAGACGGCGTCGAATGAGCTGCCGCGGAAGACACGGTCGACGCTCTCGCGCAACAGACGCAGTCGGCCCGCGACGTCCTGCTCAGTGGGCGGCCGGCCCTCGATCCGCTCCGAGCCGCCGACCCAACCGAGGACGCCCTCGTGGTACGCGCTCAGGAACGCGGTCCACTCGGCAATGTCTGCGGCGATCGAGCGGTGGTCGATGCGGGCGACCCGGAAGCCGGCCTCCTCGAGTGCGTCGACGTAGTGGGCGAGCGGCCGGACGGGGAGGAAGAACTTGCCCCGTAGCTCCTCGTAGGCGGCGCTGCGAGCGTCGTCGTCGAGCGCATCCCGGTAGGTCGCGTAGCGCTCGTCGGCTCGCACGATCTCCTCCGCGGCGGCGTTGATCGCCTCGACGGTCTCGTCGATGATCCAACTCCCCGGGGGAAGCTCGGGCACGCCGATGTTGCCGGATTGCACGAACGCGCGGGCATTCGGACGGAGTACCTTCCGCCACGAGCGGAGCGTGTCCTCGAGGTCGTAGTAGAGGTGGATCGCGTTCGTCGAGGAGATCGCGTCGACGCCGCGCTCGAGCAGCGGCGCCTCGACCACCTCCTGCACGGTCTGGAGCCTGCGCTCGTCCTTCAGGTAGCGGATCAGGCGGTACCCGACGCGCTCGTCCGCGCCGAGCTTGTCGAGCGCGACGCGGAGGAACTTCGGCGACGCGTCGACGATCAGGATCGCGATCTCGGCGCCAGGCAGCGCCGCGAGCAGGCGTTCGGCGAGGATCCCTGTGCCTCCGGAGTAGTCAAGCAGGATGTCGCCGCCCCGAAGCTGTTCAGCGAGGCGCGCGATCGTCGGATCGAGGTTCCGGTACCAGCCGTGATCCTGGACGGTGTCGTAGGTGAGCGCGAGCGTCTCCGGCGGACGGGCGACCCAGTCGTCGTCCGGAACGCGCCGGAAGCCCGCCGGCCACGGATCGGTCATCTGGTCTGCTCCGGCACGGGCATCGGCGCAGTTTTGCATCGGCCAGGCGCGCTCGGTGGGCGGCGCGTGCCCACTCGGATGACGCCACGCTGCCATTGGCTTAGAGTCGGCGCGTGAGCTTCGAGGTCGCAGCAGACGCGTACGACCGCTTCATGGGCCGGTATTCGGCGCAGCTGTCGTCCGGGCTCGCCGATCTCGCGGGTGTGCAGTCGGGACAGACGGCGATCGACGTCGGCTGCGGCCCGGGCGCACTGACGAGGGAGCTCGTCGAGCGGCTCGGCCCGGCAGCGGTGGCGGCCGTCGATCCGTCGGAGCCGTTTGTCGCCGCAGCACGTTCTCGGCATCCCGGCGTCGACGTCCGCCTCTCCACTGCAGAGGACTTGCCCTACGCCGACGGCACGTTCGATACCGCGCTCGCGCAGCTCGTCGTCCACTTCATGACCGATCCGGTGGGCGGAATCGCGGAGATGGCTCGCGTGACGCGCGCGGACGGCGCGGTCGTCGCATGCGTGTGGGATCTGGCCGGCGGACGGGCGCCGATCTCTCCGTTCTGGCGAGCGGCGCGCGACCTCGATGGTGCCGCCGAGGACGAATCAGACCTGCCCGGGGCGCGTGCGCATCACCTCACAGAGCTGTTCGTGTCGGCGGGGCTGCGCGAGGTCGAGGAGACGGAATTGTCTGCGTCCGTCGAGTACGCGAGCTTCGACGAGTGGTGGGAGCCGTACACGCTCGGCGTCGGCCCGGCCGGCGCACACGCACGGAGCCTCGGCGACACGGAGCTGTCGGCGCTCCGCGAGCGCTGCCGGCAGCTTCTGCCGGAGGCGCCGTTCACGCTGAATGCCGTAGCCTGGGCAACACGCGGACTTGCGTGAGCGCTTCGCGGGGCTCCCATGATCCGCCCCCCGGCTAGCTCGGGCGCGATGCTCTTCTCCCCGGAAACGCACGAGCCGCTCGAGCCGCAGCTCTGGAGCCCCGACGCGGCGCGAGCGGCGATTCGCCAGATCGCCGCCGACTGCGAGGCGTCGTTCGAGTCGCTCTACTGGCCGCTGCACCCGCGCGACGACTACGGGGACGGTCAGCACGCGACCGTCTACGAGGGCTCCGCAGGTGTGATCTTCGCGCTCGACCGACTTGTGCGCCGGGGCCTCGTCGACGGGATTCGGGACTACGTTCCGGTGCTCGAGCGGGCCGTCGAGGTCTATCGCGCGGCACCCGAGTTCGGGGAGTCGGCGCATCCGCCGAGCATGTGGATGGGCGAGACGGGGATCCTGCTCGCCCTGCACCTGCTGGCGCCGTCGGCCGAGATCGCGAGCCGGATCGCCGAGCTCGTCGTCGCGAACGCCGACGATCCGCATCGCGAGTTCATGTGGGGCAGCCCCGGCACGATGCTCGCCGCCCGGGCGATCGACCGGCTCGACCTGTGGCGCGAGAGCGCCGGTCAACTCCGGGACGCGTGGGAGGATTCAGGCGTCTGGACGCAGGACCTCGACGGCGGCACGCCGCAATACCTCGGTCCCGCGCATGGCTTCGCCGGCTGCGTCGCGGCGCTCGCGCACGAGCCGGACGAGGAGCTCCATCGCCGCGCGAGCGAGACGTTCAGGCGGCTCGCGGTCGAGGAGGACGGGCTCGCGAACTGGCCCCCGACCCTCGCCGAGGAGCTGATCCATCATCGGGACGGGACGATCCGCACGCAGTGGTGTCACGGCGCGCCCGGGATGGTTGCGTGCCTCGCGGTGATCGCACCCGGCGACGACGAGCACGAGCGCATCCTGGTTGCAGGCGGCGAGCTGATCTGGCGAGCAGGCCCACCCGTGAAGGGCGCCAACCTCTGCCACGGCACTGCCGGAAACGGCCTCGCCTTCCTGAAGCTGTTCGATCGCACCGGCGACGAGCTCTGGCTCGAACGTGCTCGCGCATTCGCGCTGCACGCCGTCGCCCAGGTCGAGCGAGAGCGGCGCTTGCTCGGCCGGGGCCGCTACTCGCTCTGGACGGGCGACCCGGGCACCGCGCTGTATCTGGCGCTCTGTCTCGACGGCAGCGCATCGCTGCCTGGCTTCGACGACAACGATTTCGTCTGACGCCGCCAGCTCTCCCTGCTGGGGGGATAGGCGTACCTGCCGCCGCCAGCTATAGATCGATCGTGTCGGCGGGGCTGCGCGAGGTCGAGGAGACGGAGTTGTCTGCGTCCGTCGAGTACGAGAGCTTCGACGAGTGGTGGGAGCCGTACACGCTCGGCGTCGGACCCGCAGGGTGCCTACGTGCAGAAGCTCGACCAGGCCGAGCAGGTGGCGCTCCGAGAGCGCTGTCGCGAGCTCCTGCCCCAAGCGCCGTTCACGTTGGAAGCCGTCGCCTGGACCACGCGCGGCGTCTCGAGCTAGACCGACTTCCAGAAGACGCTCGTGTCGCATGGCCGCCCGTCCGGATAGAGCGCGTAGTTCGGGATCACGCCGACTCTCGTCCAGCCAAGCCGCTCGTAGAGACGCTCGGCTCCGTCCCCGGTCACCGTGTCCAGAACGAGCAGCGACTTGCCCTCCGCCCGAGCCTCCGACTCGGCGCCCTGCATCAGGAGTTGCGCGACGCCGCGCCCCCGGGCAGTGCGATGGACGAGGAGCTTCGCGATCTCGCCCCGGTGCGGCTGGTTCGGCGGCGACGCGAGGATCACCTGCACCGTGCCGACGAGCTCGCCGCCGGCGAAGGCCGCAAGCAGCAGCCGGTTACCCCGCTCGACCTCGGTGGCGAAGCCCTCGAACGCGCCTCGCGCGTCCTCCCGGGAGAACGGCGCCATGTAGCTGACCGACGCGCCTCCCTCGACGCAGTCGTGCAGGACGGCCGCGAGCGCGTCCAGTTGCTCGGGCACGTCCGCCGGGGCGATGCGACGAATCTCGATCTGCTCAGCCGCTGACAGTGAGAACGACCTTTCCTTGCGCGTGCCCTTCTCCCAGGTACCGGAAGGCGTCGGCGACCTCGCTCAGCTCGTACCGTTTGTCCAGCACCGGTCGCACTGTTCCGGCTTCGAGCAACTCTCGCAGGAACACGAGATCCGCACGGTTCAGCTTCGCGACGAAGAAACCGACCTTGCGGCTGTTACCGAGTGCAGCCAGGTAGAGCTTCATGACATGACTCAACGGCCCGAGCAGACGGCTGCCCTTCGGAGCTCCGACGATGACGAGTCTCGCCTTCGGGTCGAGCACGCGCTTGCAGTCCGACCACGATCTGCTTCCGGCGACGTCGAGCATGAGGTCGTAGCGCCGGTCGCCCCGGCTGAAGTCCTCGCGGGTGTAGTCGACGACGTGATCGGCGCCGAGCGAGCGCACGAGCTCGACGTTCCTGGTGCTGCAGACGGCGGTCACCTCCGCACCGAGCGCCTTGGCGATCTGGACGGCGAACGTGCCCACGCCTCCCGACGCTCCGTTGATCAGGACTTTCTGCCCGGCCCGGAGCCGCCCCTTGTCGCGAAGACCCTGGAGCGCGGTGACTGCCGCGACGGGAACCGCCGCGGCCTCCTCGAACGTCAGGTTGGCCGGTTTCGGCACCACTGCGTCGCGCACGCTCACATACTCGGCCAGGGCGCCGCTCTTCGCGCCGAAGACCTCGTCGCCCGGTCGAACGTGCGTGACGTCCTTTCCGACCGCCTCCACCGTCCCAGCGAAGTCCACTCCCAATCTGTCCGTCTTCGGCTTCCGCAGCCCCATCGCGGCGCGGCCGACGTACGGCCTTCCAGTCATGCCGTACCAGTCCGCAGGGTTGATCGACGCCGCTCGCACCCGCACGAGCACGGTGTCGTCTGCGAGGTCCGGCTGCTCGACCTCCTGGAGGTCCAGCAGGTCAGCCGAGCCGTACTTCTTGCGGATGACCGCCCTCATCTCGCGTGCCCGACGGTCAGGACGACGTTCCCGGTCTTCTGCAGCGTCTCCACGTACCGGTGCGCCGCGACGACGTCATCCAGCGGGTACGACCGGTCGACGACGGGCCGGTACTCGCCGGCCTCGATCAGCTCCTTGA
>JALYRA010000033.1 GCA_030855545.1 Actinomycetota bacterium
CCGTACAGCCAGCCGATCGCGAACGCTCCCGCTCGGAACCGCTTGCCGCCGAACGCCTGGACGAGCAGCATCCCGAATCCGGTAAAGCTGCAGATCCGCGCGGTGTTGGTGTCGAGCTCGCGGCCGATTAGGCTGCCGAGCGCCATGACCCCGAGCGCAACGGCGACCAGGAACATGACCTGACCCATCAGCTGCGCCGTCGTGATCGAGCGTCCACGGGCCTCGACGTCGCCGTACCCATAGGTGGTGGTGTCCTCGTGCACGCGTCCTCCTGGGCTGAGATTGGGGCGCGAATATAGCGGGTGGCCCTCAGTCGGGAAGCTGCGGCATCGACCAGCTCTCGTCGCGGCCGATCAGCACGGCGCGCGTGACGGCTGCGGCGCCGAAGCGATCGCGCACCTCGTCGAGCGCGGCATCGAGCTCGACGCCGCTGTGACGGTCGAACGGGAGCGCGAGCTGAAGGCCGCGGTCGTCCTCGAGGTTTCCGACCGCGACGCCGACCAGGGTGATCCCCCGGCGCTCGATCAGCGGCTGGGCCTCCGCCAGCAGCCATCGCACCGTGACGAGGATCGTGCGCGTGTGCGCTGTTGGGCGCGAGAGCGTGTGCGATCGGGTCACGCGAGAGTAGTCGTCGAAGCGCAGTCGAAGCATGACGGTGCGCCCGACGCGTTCGGCTGCCCGCAGCCGGCGGGTGACACGATCGACGAGGGCGACGAGTGCGGCGTCGAGGGCCGCCGGCGTCGTGGGAGAACGGCCGAGCGCTCGCTGCGACCCGATCGAGCCACGCCGCCTGCCCACTCGCACCGGCCGCGGGTCTCGGATGTGGGCGAGAGCGTGGAGCTGGCGGCCCGCCGCGCGGCCGAGCATCGAGACGAGCGCCGCCTCGCCGAGTCCCGCCACCTCGCCGACCGTGCGAATCCCCAGGGCGTGGAGCCAGCCCGCGGTCACGGGACCGACGCCCCACAGGCGCTCGACGGGGAGCGGGTGGAGGAAGGCCAGCTCACCGTCGGGCGGCACGACGAGGAGGCCGTCGGGCTTTGCGACGGCGCTCGCCACCTTGGCCAGGAACTTTGTCCTCGCAATCCCGACGGTGATCGGCAGCCCGACGTGCTCGAGCACGTCCCGTCGCAGCTTGACCGCAATCTCGAGCGGCGTGCCCGAGAGCCGCCGCACGCCGCGAACGTCGAGGAACGCCTCGTCGATCGAGATCCCCTCCACCTTGGGCGACGTGTCCTCGAACACCTGGAAGACCGCCTTGCTCGCCTTGGAGTAGGCGGACATTCGCGGCGGTACGACGATCGCCTGCGGGCAGAGGCGACGCGCCTGCCTCCCACCCATCGCCGTGCGCACCCCGCACGCCTTGGCCTCGTAGCTGGCAGCGAGGACGACGCCGACGCCGACGATCACCGGCCGGCCGCGGAGCGCCGGATCGTCCCGCTGCTCGACCGACGCGAAGAATGCGTCGAGATCCGCGTGCAGGATGTTCGCTTCATCCATCGCGAACACATGTTCGCACAGTTGGAGCGCGCGGGTCTTCGCGCGAACAATGGAGCTAACCGGGCAGCTTCACAACCCCTCGGAGCTGCTGGCGGAGGCGCTCCGGTTCAGCGAGGCGGGGCCGGGATGCCGAGCTGCCGGCAGATTGCCCGTGCCGTCCCCAGCGGGATCTCACGATGGCGCGGAACCGTGACGGGACGCTCAGCGCCGGGGCTGCGCCAGACGTCATGGCGGGAGCCGTGGCGGATGCGCTCGCAGCCGTTGACAATCAGATGCTGCTCGAGCTCTCGGAGCGAGGTCACCCGTCGGAGTATCCCGCGTCGGCCGGTGGCGCAGTACGCTACGGCCATGGAGCTCCACGTCGTTTTCGAGCCGGATGAGGCAGGGTGGGTGCGCGCCACGATCGAGGAGCTGCCCGGCGTCATTACCTGCGCTCCGACCATCGAAGAGGCGCGCAAGCTCGTCCGCGACGCGCTCGACGAGTGGCTCTTGGCGCTGACCTCGGACGAGCGGGCTGCGATCGGCTCAGAAGCGACCCGCGAGACGCTCACGCTGAGCGTCGCCTGACGCGCACCCCCGACGGAACAGACGGCGGCAAACGCTTCACAATCGTGCATGCGAGTACACGACCCCACTCGACCTCGTCACACAGCGGCTCTCCGCAACGAGGAATTAGACGAGAGTCGCATCCAGTGTATGAGCCCCGGCTACGACCCTCGCAGCTTCAGGGGTCTTTGCGCGTCACGGATCTGCTCAGCAGATCCGTGACCTGCGCCAGAAATGGAGCTAAGCGGGCTCGAACCGCTGACCTCCTGGGTGCGATCCAGGCGCTCTCCCAGCTGAGCTATAGCCCCTCGGTGTCGAATTGTAGCGCGGCTGCCGAGGTCAGGTGCCGCCGGCCGGGTGCAGCGATTCGAGCCGGTCGATTCGCGCCATTTGCGGGAACAACCGCGGCCAGATCAGCGCGCAGACGATCGTCACCGACCCGCCGATGACGACGGCGGGCACGGCGCCGACGATCGCCGCGGCGGCACCCGACTCGAACGCGCCGAGCTCGTTCGAAGCGCTGATGAAGACCATCTCGACCGCGTTCACGCGTCCACGCAGCGCGTCCGGCGTCGCGAGCGCCGTGATCATCGAGCGGATGTTCATGCTGATCATGTCGACGAAGCCGCCCACGGCGAGCGCCGCGAACGAGAGCGGGAACGAGTGCGAGAGCCCGAACACGACCATGCTCGCGCCGAAGACCGCGACGACGATGAGCAGTTTCCGGCCGGCATTCCCTCGCAGCGGCCGCCGCGTCAGCATGATCCCGGCGAGCAGCGCCCCGGCTGCAGGCGCGCTGCGCAAGACGCCGAGGCCGACAGGCCCGACGTCGAGAATGTCGCGCGCGAAGAGCGGCAGGAGCGCGACCGCGCCGCCGAAGAGGACGGCGACGAGGTCGAGCGAGATCGCGCCGAGCAGGACCGGCGTCCGCCTGACGAAGCGAAGGCCGGCGAGCAGCGAGCCGAGCCTCGTGCCGACGATCTCCACCGGCCCCTGGTCGATGACCCGCGGCTTGATCGGCGCCGCGATCGCGGCCGCCGCGAGCATGAGCAGGGCGCCCGTCGCGTAGACGGCCTCAGGATCGATCGCGAAGAGCAGCCCGCCGATCGCAGGCCCGGTCACCACGGTTGCCTGGAAGACCGTCGACCGCAGGGCGAGCGCGCGCGTGAGCAGTCGGAGCGGGACGAGGCTCGGCCACATCGAGCGGATCGCCGGGTTCCCGAGCGCCGCCGAGGTGCCGCTCGCGAACGAGAGCGCCAGGAACGGCCAGAGCGAGTTCGCGCCCGAGAGGCTGACGAGGAGCAGCAGCGCCGTGATCGCTGCATCGACGATCAGCGAGACGATGTAGACGAGCTTGCGCGAGAGCCGGTCCGAGATCGCGCCGGCGGGCAGGGCGAAGAGCAGCAGCGGCAGGAACTCGGCCAGCCCGACGAGCCCGAGGTGCAGCGGGTTCCGTGCGATGTCGTAGACCTGCCAGCCGACCGCAACGAAGACCATCTCGCGGCCGAATCCGTACGCGATCGACGAGCCGAGCAGGCGCGAGTAGTCGCGCTCGCGCAGAACAGGTGGAAGCCGCCGCCTCAACGGACACCGAGGCTATCCCTACGATGCGGACGTGCGCGTGGTCGTGCTCGACGCTGACGGTCAGCCCCGCCTCGCGGAGGTGCCCGCGCCTGCCGACCCGATGCTCGTGCTCGCCGCAGGACTCTGCGGCTCGGATCTGGAGAAGCTCGGCGTCGCTCCAGAGGGAACGGTTCTCGGCCACGAGGTCGTTGCGCAACGCGAGGACGGCGCGCGGGTGGCGCTGATCCACCATCTGCCATGCGGCGAGTGTGCTCGCTGCGCCGCGGGCCACGAGTCGACGTGCGAGAGCTTCGCGGCCGCGACGATCACTCCCGGTGGCTTCGCGGAGCAGGTCGCTGCGACGGTCGGAATCGAGCTGCCCGACGACGTCGACGACGCGATCGGGACATACCTGGAGCCGCTTGCATGTGTTCTTCGCGGCGCCGAGCGCGTTCCGAGCGGCCGCGTGCTCGTCGTCGGCCAGGGTTTCGTTGGCCGGCTCTTCGCCGAAGTCCTGCACGGACGCGGCGAGGAGGTCTTCACCACCGACGCGAACCCCGAGCGTACGGGCCGGGAGCCCGACGGCCCGGTCGATGCTGCCGTCCTCTGCGCCCCCGCCGCCCCGCTCGACGCGGTCGCGCCGGGCGGCACCGTCCTCGTCTTCTCCCCCGCCGCCCCTGTCGACCTCGACCTCGTCTACCGAAACGAGCTGACACTGACCGGCTCGCGCTCGGCGACGCCGCGCCACATGGAAGCCGCCCTCAGGCTCCTGCCGCAGCTCGAGCTCCCCGAGCCGACCGTCGTCCCGCTCGAGCAGTTCGGCGAGGGGCTCGAGCTCTACCGCTCGGGCGAGGCGCTGAAGGTCGTCTTCGTTCCATGAGAGCGTTGCGCTTCCATGGCCCTGGAGACCTGCGTCTCGAGGAGGTTCCGCGCCCCGTGCCCGGCCCGGGCGACGTGCTCGTCCAGGTGGAGGTGGCGCTCACCGACGGCACCGACCTGAAAGCGTTTCGCCGCGGGCATCCGCTCCTGCTCGGCGAGTTGCCGAGCCCGTTCGGGCACGAGTTCTGCGGCGTCGAAGTCGCGACCGGCAAGCGCGTCGTCGCTGCCAACTCGGCCGCGGGCGACGAGCGCGGCCCCCCGATCGAGCTGCTGAACGGCGCCTACGCTGAGTTTCTCCTCGTCCCGGCGGCGATCGCGAAGGTGAATCTCCTCCCCGTTCCGGCCGGACTCCCTTCCGAGGTGGCGGCGATGGTCGAGCCGCTCGCGTGCTGCCTCCGCGGCGTGGAGCGCGCGGAAATAAAAGCCGGCGACCGCGTCGCGATTCTCGGGGCCGGCCCGATCGGGCTGATGCTCTGCGCCTGCGTGGGCGACGCCGGCAGC
>JALYRA010000034.1 GCA_030855545.1 Actinomycetota bacterium
GCTCCAGTGCGAGGGCGCCGTCGCGAACGACGACGTCCACGCGCAGATCGCCTGGCGCGTCGCGCGCGCGAAGGCTTCCGCCGTTCTCGGCGACGGCGAGGCGGAGCAGACTGCGGCCGCGGCGGTCGAGCTCGCGTACGACACCGACTCGCCGCTCTACACCGCCGACGCACTCGAGGCGCTCTCGATCGCGCTCGCCGCCGCAGGCCGTGAGGGGGATGCCGCAGCGGCCGCGCGCGACGCGCTGCACCTCTACGAGTCGAAGGGTCACCGCGCCGGCGCGGAGCGGATCAGGAACGGCCGAGCGGCGGTACGTACAGCGTCGCCACCGGGGTGACGGCGGCACGGAGACCGGAGAGCGGCACGCGCAGGACGAGCGGCGCGACGCCGGGATACTGAGAGGCCTCGTAGACGACGACCTCGTGCTCGCCGGAGTAGAGCTCGCAAAGGAGGTCGACGAGCGCGCCGAGCTTCGGCGCCTCGGCTGCGGCGGCGTGGTTCGCGCTGCCGACGACGCCGATCTGCCAGAGGACGAGCGCTGCCTGCCGCTCGATCGCAGGCCGCAACTCGAGAAACCGAGTCGCCTCGTAGCTCTGGCAACCGGCGTCCGCCGGGTCGATTCCGAGGTCGGCGAAGAGGCAGTCCTCGGCCGAGATCCCGGGCAGCATCGTCGCCGGGTAACCCTCGCTGCGCGCCCGTGAGATCGCCTGGTGCGAGGGCAGGACGAAGACGCCCGGGTGTCCGTAGAAGGCTGCGCAGACGCGGCGACCCGCCCGCACGGGCGCCAGGATCTCGTCGAGCATCCGCGCGTACGCTGCCCGCCGGTGCTCGCCCTCGACGTAGCAGTGCTCGAGGGAGCGCGCGGACGGGTTCAGCAGCTCTATTCCGTGAGCCGCGACCGGCTCCGGCACGAGGTAGAGCACCTCCTCGGCCGCCTCGATCGCCGCGCGGGCCTCGCTCGTGAGGCGCGCGAAGCCGATGCCCGTGCCGACGACGGTGAGCGAGCCGCTCAGTAGGGCGGCGAGACGACGAACAGCGGTTTCGCCCTGCTGGAGCCCGTGACCGCGAGGATGTGGCTCTCGATCTCGACGAACGTCTCCGACTTGAGCAGATCGGCGGCCCGTTCGTTCCAGACCCACTCGTCGATGTAGCCCGTGCGGTCTCTGTGGTAGCGGACGAGATTGTCGTCCGAGAGGAGCCCGACGAAGAACTCGCGGAGCGCCTTCCCCGTGTCGAAGTCACCGCCGTCGAGCGGTGGAGCGAGTTCCTCGGGTTCGTTGGGCGACATCACAAACCTCCTTCGCAGCCGCGCGATGATGATGCGGATCCAGTCGATGTGCGCGACGTTACAAGCCGCTCGGTCGCGAGTCAACGCATCGATACGCTGGAGGCATGGACCCGCTCGCGCCGTTCTCCGAGAAGACGCGGGGCTGGTTCGAGCGTGCGTTCGACGCGCCGACCCCCGCGCAGGCGGCCGGCTGGCCGGCGATCGCAAGCGGCGGTCACGTCCTGATCCAGGCGCCGACCGGCTCCGGCAAGACGCTCGCCGCGTTCCTCTCCGGGATCGACCGGCTCGACCGGGCGCCGGGGACGGGCCTCCGCCTGCTCTACATCTCGCCGCTGAAAGCGCTCAACTACGACGTCGAGCGGAACCTGCGCGGGCCGCTCGCCGGGATCAAGTCCGATCTGCGCGTCGGCGTCCGCACGGGCGATACCTCACAGAAGGAGCGGCGCGACCTCGTCAAGGAGCCGCCGGACATCCTGATCACGACACCCGAGTCGCTCTTCCTGATGCTGACCTCGCAGGCACGCGAGACGCTGCGCGGCCTGGAAACCGTGATCCTCGATGAGGTGCATGCCGTCGCAGGCACCAAGCGCGGCGCGCACCTGGCGCTGTCACTGGAGCGCTTGGATGCACTTCTGGACAAACCGGTGCAACGCATCGGTTTGTCAGCGACGCAGCGCCCGCTCGAGGAGATCGGCCGCTTCGTGTCGGGCGACCGCCCGATCCAGCTCGTCGACGCGGGCACGCGGAAGGAGCTCGACCTCGAGGTCGTCGTCCCGCTCGACGACATGCGCGAGCCGGGCGAGGGCGGCTCGATCTGGCCGTCGATCTATCCGGCGATGCTGGAGCTCGTCAAGCAGCACCGCTCGACGATCGTCTTCGTCAACAACCGCCGCCTTGCCGAGCGCCTCGCGCTGCGCCTGAACGAGCTGGCCGAGGAAGAAGTTGCGCGCGCCCACCACGGCTCCCTCGCGCGCGAGCAGCGCGTGCTGATCGAGGATGACCTGAAGGCGGGCCGGATCCCGTGTCTCGTCGCCACCTCGAGCCTCGAGCTCGGGATCGACATGGGCGCCGTCGACCTCGTGATCCAGGTCGAGAGCCCGAAGTCGATCGCGCGCGGGCTGCAACGCGTCGGGCGCGCCGGCCACGAGCTCGGCTCGGTCTCGAAGGGCCGCATCTTCCCGAAGTTCCGCGCCGACCTGCTCGAGTCGGCGGTCGTCGCCCGTGCGATGCGCCGCGGCGAGATCGAGGAGACGAAGATTCCGCGCAACCCGCTCGACGTGCTCGCCCAGCAGATCGTCGCGATCGTCGCCGAGGAGGAGATCGAGGTGGCCGCGCTGCACCGGCTCGTTCGCCGTGCCTATCCGTTCTCCGACCTCTCGCTGCCGCAACTCGAAAACGTGCTCGACATGCTCGCGGGCCGCTACCCGTCGGACGAGTTCGCCGAGCTCCGGCCCCGGATCGTCTGGGACCGAACGGCCGGCGTGATCCGCGGCCGCACCGGCGCGCGGCGGCTCGCGGTCACGAACGCCGGCACGATCCCCGATCGCGGCCTCTTCGGCGTGCACCTCGTGGACGGCGGCGGCCGGGTCGGCGAGCTCGACGAGGAGATGGTCTACGAGGCGCGCCAGGGTCAGACGTTCATGCTCGGCGCCTCGACGTGGCGGATCGAGGAGATCACCCGCGACCGGGTGATCGTCTCGCCCGCACCTGGTGTCCCGGGTGCCGTCCCGTTCTGGAAGGGCGAGGGCGTCGGCCGGCCGTTCGAGCTCGGCGAGAAGATCGGCCGGGCTTCGCGCGAGCTCGTCGCCCGCACCGACGACAGCGCCCTCGAGAGCCTGCGCGACGAGTACCACCTTGACCCGCGCGCTGCCCAGAATCTCCTCACCTTCCTGCGCGAGCAGGCGGCGGCAACCGACGTCGTCCCGTCCGATCGCGCGGTCGTCGTCGAGCGCTTCCGCGACGAGATCGGCGACTGGCGCGTCTGCATCCTCACCCCCTTCGGCGGGCGGGTGCACGCGCCCTGGGGGATGGCGATCACCGCGCGGCTGCGCGACTCGCTCGGCCTCGACGCGCAGTCGATCTGGTCGGACGACGGGATCGCGCTCCACCTGCCGGAGGCCGACACGCCGCCGAGCCTGGCAGACCTGATGATTGCGCCCGACGAGATCGAGGAGCTGGTCGTGGCCGAGGTCGGGCAGACCGCTCTCTTCGGCGCGCGCTTTCGGGAGAACGCGGCGCGCGCGCTCCTGATCCCGCGCCGCCGCCCCGGCCAGCGGACGCCGCTGTGGCAGCAGCGGCTGAAGGCGCAGAACCTGCTTCAGGTGGCGCGGAAGTACGGCTCCTTTCCGATCATCCTCGAGACGTATCGCGAGTGCCTGCAGGACGTCTTCGACCTGCCCGCGCTGAAGCACGTCCTCCGCGGGCTGCAGACCCGGGAGCTCGACCTCGTCGAGGTCGAGACGGCCTCTGCGTCGCCGTTCGCCTCCTCGCTCCTCTTCGACTACATCGCCACGTATATGTACGAGGACGATACGCCGCCCGCGGAGCGCCGCGCGCAGGCGCTGTCGCTCGACCGCGATCTCCTGCGGGAGCTGCTCGGGCAGGAAGAGCTGCGCGAGCTGATCGACCCCGACGCGCTCGCCGAGGTCGAGCGTCAGCTTCGCGGTGACCCACGCGACCCCGACGAGTTGCACGACGTCCTCCGCCGCCGCGGCGACCTTGCACCCGGCGAGTACGACGAAGCTCAGGCCGCGATCCTGATCGCCGAGCGCCGCGCGCTCTCCGTCCGCGTCGCCGGGGAGGAGCGGCTGATCGCGGCCGAGGACGCCGGCCGCTACCGCGACGCGCTCGGCGTGATGCCGCCGGGCGGCCTGCCCGAAGCCTTTCTCGAGGGCGGCGCCGACTCGCTGCGGCAACTCGTCCTCCGGTACGCGAAGGCTCGCGGCCCGTTCACGACCGCCGAGGCCGATGCGCGCTACGGCCTCGAGCTCGAGAGCATGCTGCGCGACCTCGAGCGCTGCGACCTGCTCGTTCGCGGCGAGCTCCGTCCCGGCGGCGTCGAGCGCGAGTGGTGCGACCCGGAAGTTCTGCGCCGCCTCCGCCGGGCCTCGCTCGCCGCGTTGCGCCGCGAGGTCGAGCCGGCCGAGCAGGCAGCGCTCGGCCGCTTCCTGCCGGCGTGGTACGGGATCGGCCGCCGCTCGAGCCTGCGC
>JALYRA010000047.1 GCA_030855545.1 Actinomycetota bacterium
AGCCTGCTCGCCCATCTCGAGCGCAAGGAGCGCGATCGGCTGCGCATTCGCCGTGTCGACGTCGACGCGAGCCCCGAGCTTGCAGAGCGCTTCCAGGTCGACGTCGTGCCGACGCTCGTCCTCGTCAAGGACAAGCGGGCTGTCTCGCGTCTCGACGGTCGCACGAGCGCACCGAAGATCGAGGCGATGCTCGCGCCGCACCTGCCCGAGTTCGCGGCCGCGTAAAACAGGCGGGACTCCGCGGCTCTGAGCTGCGAAGTCCCCGCCTTCCTCTCCCTATTCGATGTCGCCCCGGATCTCGCCCCCCGGGAAGACGAGGGTGTGCACGTTGACGTACGCGCCACCGTTGTTCATCTTCTCGATCACGTCGTCGAGGCTTGCGACGCCGCCCGGACAAATGGCCGACGCAGGCCGGGCGATCACGTTCGCGGCGGTGATCGTGCCCTGGTTGAGGATCCCGTTCGGCGCGAAGCCTGCCGGGTTGAAGCCGTAAAGGAACACGACCACCGGGCCGTTGACACCGGGTGGCCCGCAGTGGATGTGAGACTGCGTGACTCCCTCGATGTTCGACGCGATCAGCTTGAAGGTGAGGGCGTCCCCGTCCTTCGACAGATGGAAGACCGCCTGCGACTGCCCCTGGCTGTCCCGCACCGGAACCTCCATTGAGCTGTTCGAGTGCGTGCTCCAGTTTCTGTTGGCGCCGGCCACGGCGAGGCCGACTGCGAAAAGTCCGACCGCGAAAACGGCCGCGACCCCTGAGACTCTCTTCATTTCCCCTCGTATCTCCCCCGGCTGATTGCAGACTCTGGGTGCTTCCTCCTACGCAGCCCCCGCCGGATCGGATTGCAGCCTAGATCTGAAGCCGTGTGATGACGTCGAGCGTGAACGCCGCCGCCCGCGCCCCGTCGACGACGCGATGGTCGAATGTGACCGAGACGTTGCCGATGTGGCGGACGACGATCTCCCCGTCGGAAACGACGGGGCGCGGGCCGATCCGGTGCAGCCCGAGGATGCCGACCTCGGGATGGTTGACGAGCGGCGTCACGAGCAGGCCGCCGAGCTTGCCGGCGCTCGTGACCGTGAACGTGCCGCCGCGCAGCTCCTCGGGCTTCAGCGTGCCCGCCCGGGCGGCTTCTGCGAGGCGCGCGACCTCGGCGCTGAGTTCCTCGAGTGACGCCTCGCCGCACGATCGCACGACCGGAACGACGAGTCCCTGCTCGGTCTGAACGGCGATGCCGATGTCGAAGCGGTCGAGATAGACGATCTCCTCCCCCTCCAGTCGCGCGTTCAACTCGGGGAACTCCTGCAGTGACGCGGCCACTGCTTTCAGCGTCAGCGGCAGCAGTTGCCTGGTGTCGATGCCGGTGAAGTCCGCCTCCTCGACGAACGTGACCGCGGGGATCTCCCGGTGCGACTTCGTCAGGTGCTCGACGATCTGCCTCCGCACCCCGCGCACGGGCTCGCGCCGCCCCTCGGAAGGATTGTGTTGTTTCAACACAATCTCTCCTTCACCCGCGGAACGGACATCGCTCTCGGTGATGCGGCCGTTCGGCCCTGTGCCGCTCAGTTGAGCCAGATCCACGCCGAGCTCGGCGGCAATCCGCCGGACGACGGGAGTGGCTTGAACCCGAGCTTGTGTTGAAACAACACTAAGTGCTCTCGGCTGCGGCTCGTCCTTGGCGTGCGCGGCTGGGACCGGCACGGCTGCGGCCGGTTCGGTCGCGCCGTCGCCGCCGATCACGACCAAAACCGTTCCGACCGGGACGACCGCGCCTTCTTCGACCAGGATCTCCGAGACGACGCCTGCAGCCGGAGACGGGATCTCGACCGTCGTCTTGTCGGTCGCGATCTCGACGAGCGGGTCGTCCTCGGCGAGCTCCTGGCCCTCGACGACGAGCCAGCGGGAGACCTCGCCCTCGGTCAGGCCCTCGCCAAGGTCGGGCAGCTTGAACTCATACGCCACGGCGGTTGAGCCTACCGTTGCTCTCCGCGCCGGGCGTCGGCAGCCCGAAATCCTGCGGTGCGGAGGGACGGCGGTTACTGTGAGCCGGAGATGACGAGCGAGCACGAGCGCCGCCTGGCCGAGAACGAAGCGCTTTTCCGCGATGTGAACGAGCGCGTCCACGAGCAGGCGGAAGCCCACGGCGCCGACGACCACGTCTACGCCTACTTCTGCGAGTGCAGCCGAACGGACTGCCTGGAGCGCGTCCGCCTCACGGCCGCCCAGTACGAGGTCGTCCGAGCGCATGGGGCGCGGTTCATCCTCGTCGCAGGTCACCAGATCGACGCGATCGAGGATGTCGTTGCCGAGGGAACGGACTCGGTCGTCGTCGAGAAGGGTGCTGCGGGCGACAGCGCCGAGGCGCTCGACCCCCGCGCCGCCTAGCGCCTACCGGAGCGCGTCGTCGCGCAGCACCGCGTGGATGCCGAGCACCTGATTGACGACTTGCGTTACACGCAGGTCGACGACGACGGACGCGAGCCCGAGCGCATCTGCTCGCGAGAGGTCGTGCTCTCTCTCCATCAGGTCGAGCATCCCATCCACGGCGATGCGGGCGGCGAGCCCGAGGTGCTCGTCGAATCCGAACGTGAGCCAGGCGCCGTCGATGCGGGCGATCGGCCATTCGAGCGCCAGGTCGTCACGCACCTCGAGCGTCAGCGTCGCCTCGACCGGTGCCTCGATGGCGGTGCCCGACACCTCCCCGTCGCCCTGCGCCGCGTGGCCGTCACCGGCGGAGAAGAGCGCGCCGTCGACGGGGATCGGGAGGAAGAGCGTCGTCCCAGCGACGAGCTCCTTGCAGTCGATGTTGCCGCCGCAGCGGCGTGGCGGGATCGTCGAGTGCGGGCCGGGCTCGTCGGGTGGCATCCCGAGCACGCCGAGGAAGGCCGACAGCCGCACCTCCCTGCCGGCGCCGCGCCCGACGTCGCCGACGAGCTCCCAGTCGATCCGGTGCGGCGGCTCTGAGAAGGTGACGCCCCAGGCGCCGGGCGTGACGTCCTCGATCCGGACGGCGAGGGTCTGCCCGGCGCAGGCGCCCCGCACCGCGATCGGCCCCACGAGCGCGTGACCGGTGTCGAGCTCCGCGTCCGTTCTCTCGACGTGCTCGTCGCGGCTGATGGCCCAACCTGCGTTCGGCACTGCGAACCGGACGCTGTCGCCCGGCTCGACCGCAAGCACCGGCTCGAGCTCGCGGGAGAAGTGCCCGCGCAGGACGGAGGCGCCGAGCGGGAGCTCGTGCAGCGCCACTAGAACGCAAGCAGCGCGCGGGCGGCGTCGACGACGCGGGCGACCGACGGCATGTACGCGTCCTCGATCTGCCAGTACGGATAGGGCACGTCGTAGCCGGTGACCCGCACCACCGGCGCGCGCAGGTCGAGGAGCGCCTTCTCGGCGAGGATCGCTGCGAGCTCCGCGGCATACCCACAGGTGCGCGGCGCCTCCTGCACGAGCACCACGCGGCCCGTCTTCGCGGCCGACGCGAGCAGCGCCTCCTCGTCGAGCGGCTTCAATGAGCGCAGATCGAGCACCTCGACGGACGCATCGATCTCGTCGGCGGCCTTCTCGCAGACCGGCACCATCGCGCCGTAGGCGACGAGCGTCACGTCCGAGCCCTCACGGGCGAGCCGCGCCTTGCCGAGCGGGACGACGTACTCGCCTTCCGGGACATCGGCGCGCTCGGTGCGGTAGACGACCTTCGGCTCGAGGATGACGACGGGGTCGGGATCGCGGATCGCTGCGGCGAGTAGGCCCTTCGCGTCGGCCGGCGTCGACGGGATCGCGACCTTGATCCCGGGCGTGTGCACGTAGTAGGTCTCCGGTGAGTCGTCGTGCAACTCGGGAGCCCGCACGCCGCCGCCGTAGGGCATCCGGATCGTGATCGGGAAGGTCATCTTCCCGCCCGTGCGCCACCGGTAGCGCCCGACATGGGTGATCAGCTGGTCGAGGCACGGATACGAGAACGCGTCGTACTGCATCTCGCAGACAGGCCGGAAGCCGGCCATGCAGAGCCCGACCGCGGAGCCGAGAATCCCGGCTTCGGCGAGCGGCGTATCGACGCAGCGGTCGGGGCCGAAGCGGTCGAGCAGCCCCGCGGTCGCTCGGAAGACACCGCCGGCGCGGCCGACGTCCTCTCCCATCACCATCACGTCGGCGTCGCGCTCCATCTCGACATGGAGCGCATCGTTCACGGCCTCGACGAGGTAGCGGTCAGCCACCGAGGATCCTCCGCAGTTCGCTGAGGTCGTGCTCGAAGGACTCCGGTGGATTCGCGAGCGCGTGCTCGAAGACGAGCCCGACGTCGGCCGGCGGCTCGGCCTCGGCGGCCGCGATCCCGGCCCGCAGCACGTCGGTGGCTTCCGCCTTGATCGCCTGCTCGAGGTCGTCGTGCAGCACGCCCTGGCGGCGGAGATACCCCTCGAAGCGACCGAGACACTCATTCGCCCGCTCCTCCGCCACCCGCTCGAGGTCGATGTACGCCTTCGGATCGTCGGCGGTCGCGTGCGGCGCGGCGCGGTAGGTGACCGCCTCGATGAACGTCGGCCCTTCGCCCGCCCGGCCGCGCGCCACAGCGTCGCGAGCAGCCTCGTACACCGCGAGCACGTCGCCGCCGTCGACCCGCGTTCCCGGGATCCCGTAGCCCGCGGCCTTGTCGACAAGCGCCTCGGCGCGCGTTTGCGCCGCCACCGGCGTCGAGATCGCCCAGCCGTTGTTGTTGCAGAGGAGGACGACCGGAGCGCGCATCACGGCCGCAAAGTTGGCGCCCTCGTGGAAGGCGCCCTCGGAGGTCGCGCCGTCCCCGAAGAAGGTGAGCGCGCACGCCTTCTCGCCGCGCAGGCGCTTACCCCAGGCGAGGCCAGCGGCGTGCGGCACCTGGGTGGCGATCGGGACGCAGATCGAGGCCAGGTTGTAGTCGGCCGGGTTCCACCAGCCGGCCGGATGCCCGCGCCACCAGGAGAGGATCGTTGCGGCGGGCATCCCGCGCAGCAGGCCGATCGCCGACTCGCGGTAGCTCGGAAAGATCCAGTCCTCGTCCTCGAGCGCGTGGAAGGCACCGGCCTGCATCGCCTCGTGTCCCCAGTAGATCGCGTATGTGCCGATCCGCCCCTGGCTGTGGTAGACGACCGAGCGCTCGTCGTAGGTTCGCAGCAGCACCATCGAGCGGTAGAGCTCCAGAAGCTGCTGCTCGCCGACGCCCTCGACCTCGCCGTCCGCTACGGATTCGCCGTCACCAATCACACGGCGGAGGTCGCGCTCCGCGGGCATCGTGCTGGCCATCGCGGGCGGACTTTACCCGCTACCCGTCCAGGCCAAGCCGATCCGCCAGCCACTCCACCCGCTCGGTCGCCGCGAACTGACCGAGGTTGTGGTCGGCGTCGTACCAGCGGAGCTCCTTCGGCTCGCTGGCGCGCTCGTGGAGCACCTCGAGCTCGTTGGCGGGCACGACCGAGTCGAACCGAGCCCCCTGGAAGAGCACGCTCGCCGGCGCGAGGTTGTCGACGAGCTCGGAGGTGTCGATCGCGGTGAAGAGCCTGCGCGCGAGCAGGTCGTCCGGGAGCCCCGACGGATAGGCATGGCCCGCCATCACGACGAGCGCCGCCACCCTCGGGTCGAGCGCGGCTGCAAGGGTCGCCGGCTGCGCGCCCATGCTGTAGCCGACCACGCCGAGCCGTCCGGAGTCGACGCCGTACTGACGCACGAGCACGTCGAGGCCGAGCAGCATGTCCTCGACCCACTGCTCCATCGTGTCGTAGGTCTCCTGAAGCTCGGCTGTGCCGTTGCGGATCTTCGGATCGTCCGAGCGCACGAAGGGCGAGTCGAACGTGAGAACGACCGCGCCGCGCCGCGCGTACTCGTAAGCCTCGTTGAGGAAGTCGTCGGCGCCACCGCCGGCGCCGTGCGCAACGACGATCCCGCCCGGCGCAGCGCCGGGGTCGAGGGAGCGGACGACGTAACCCGTCACGTCGTCGCCACCGGGCGAGCGAAAGGTGGACTCGAAGGTGGCGATCCCCTTCCGGAGGCGCCGCGAGCCCTCCTCGAGCTCAGCGCCTTCCGCAGAAATCGCGAAGCGCGACGCCAACTCCTCCTCTACGGGCACATTCTTCTGCGGCGCGTCGCCGGTGCAGCCGGCGAGCGACAGGGCAAGCGCAAAGGGGAGCAGCCGACGTCGCATATTCACTCAGACTCCCACAGCGCCGGTTGGTCAGCGCAGCGCGAGCGCCTTCGCAAGCACGGGATCGCGCCCCGCGAGGAAGTCGGCGCAACGGTCAGACGAGCACGCTGACGGCGTCCCGCTCGGCCTCGAAGACGACGTCGGTCACGTCGCCGACGTCCTCGCCGTCGAGCTGCAGCGGCAGCGGCCTGTCGCAACGGATTTCGATCCGGTCGGCGTCGTGCAGGTGCACGATCGGCAACCTGGTGCGCCCGACGAGGACGTAACGGACGGCACCCGGGAGCGAGCGCAGTCGGAGCGCGCGCGGCGCGAGCAGGTCGAGGCCGAGGTCGAGGCTGGCTCCGCGCGGCAGCCGGAGCGGCAGCGCCCCCGCGTAGGTGTAGGGCTCGGCGTTCGCGACGAGCGCGAATGCGGCTCGCCCGTGGCCGGCGACGTCGAGGACGGGATCGAAGCGAACGCGCCGCTGCGCCAGAGTGGTCAGCGCCGTCCACGCGAAGACCACGTCGCCGGGACGCTTTCCGTCCTGGCGGCGGCCGCGGGCGTCCATCCGGCGGACAAGCTCGGCGTCGAGACCGATCCCGGCGGCGAAGGCGAAGCGACGACCGTTCGCGCGGCCGAGCGTAATCCTGCGCGTGCGGTTTGCCGAGAGCGCGCGGGCGGCCATGAGCGGATCGCGCGGCAGCCCGAGTGCGCGTGGCAGCACGCTGGTGCCGCCGCCCGGCACGAAGCCGAGCACCGTGCCGGCGCCGGCCCCGTTCAGCGCCTCGTTGAAGCCGCCGTCGCCGGAGAAGACGACGACCGCCTCGGTCTCGGCGTCGCGGGCGAGCTCGGCCGCATGGCCGGCGCGCTCGGTGAAGACGGTCTCCACTGCCCCGAGAACCGCGGCGACCCGCTCGGCGAGCTCGGGCGTCACCCGGCTCGCGTACGGGTTGACGATCAGCGTCGTCCTCACGACGGGGTCGCGTAGCCGCGGATGCCGTCGATCAGGATCGCGGCGAAGGAGTCGGCCAGCGCATCGGTGTCGCGACCGGGCGCGAGCCAGGTGTACGCCCAGTTCGCGGCCGAGAGCAGGAGCAGCGCCGCGGCGGCCTCGTCGAGGTCGGTGCGCAACTCGCCATGCTCGCGTCCCTCGCGGAAGAGCGTCCGGAGCCGCTCCTCGTAGCGGCGTCGCTCGGCGACGATCTGCTCGCGCCGCTCGCCCTCGAGATAGCGCCACTCGCGGATGAAGACGGTCGCCATGTCGAGCTGCTCGGCGACGACCCGCAGGTGGGCGCGGAGCGCGAGACGGATCCGCTCCGCCGCACCGGCGCCGT
>JALYRA010000048.1 GCA_030855545.1 Actinomycetota bacterium
TGCTCACCGACGAGATCACGTCGGCCCGGCCGATCACCGGCCGTCCGAGCGGATGACCGCCGAAGACGGCTTCGGCGACGACGTCGTGGACGAGATCCTGCGGGTTGTCGTCCACCATCGCGATCTCCTCGAGCACGACCTCGCGCTCGGCGTCGACCTCATCGAACGCCGGGTCGTAGACCATGCCGACCATCACGTCGAGCGCCGTCTCGAGCCGGTCGTCGGGCACGCGGGCGTAGACGAGCGTGGTCTCGCGCGAGGTGGCCGCGTTCAGCTCGCCGCCGAGACCGTCGAAGATCTCCGCGATCTCCTGCGCAGAGTGCGAGCTCGTCCCCTTGAAGAGGAGGTGCTCGATGAAGTGCGAGAGCCCGGCGCGTGCCTCCGTCTCGTCGCGTGAGCCGGTGCCGATCCAGAAGCCGATCGAAACCGAGCGCACGCTCGGGACATGCTCGGAGATGACGCGCTCGCCGGTCGGCAGCTTTGAGAGCTCGTAGGTCTGCACCGGCGGATCCTAGCTCCCGCTGCTCGGCTTGACTTGTGCGCGGATTCGTACTTAGGTGGTCTTACCTGAGGGGTCGGGAGGGGAGGCATGACGAGAGTCGCAAAACGTCCGGCGCTCGCATACGTCTTGGGCGTCATCACGGTTGGTGCGGTCTTCCTCGGACAGACAGGCTGGGCGGCACTCACCTCCCACGCTGCGGAACAGCAGGTGTTCGCCTGCGTGAAACGCAACGGGGACGTGAGCATCGTCGAGCGGGGAGAGCGCTGTAGGAAGAACGAGCAGAGCATGTCGTGGAGCATCGAGGGACCGAAGGGCGACCGCGGCGCGACAGGGCCTCAAGGGCTGAAGGGCGACACCGGGGCGGCTGGACCGGCAGGTCCGACAGGCGCCGCAGGCCAGCGAGGCGCAGACGGCGCTCCGGGATCGGCCGGGCCGGCCGGACCGACGGGTGCCCAGGGCGCGACCGGCCTGCAAGGTGCAACCGGCCCGCAGGGTCCTCAGGGCGCGGCCGGCGGGGCAGCCAATCTGTCCAGCCCGAATGGCGCCTTCCAGGTCTCGATCAGTGACAGCGGGATCGTCCTGAGAGGGCCGCGCGGAGTCATGTTTGTCGACAACTACGGGATGGGCCAGTCGGCCAACCCGTTCTTCAACGGGAGGTGAGCGCGTTGGGAGCCGAACACGGAATCACCCGCCGCGGGATCCTCGGGCGGATCGCCCTCCTCGTCGGCGGTGCGGCGGCGGGTACGGCGGCAGGCGCCGGCGTCGCGGTTCAGGCCACGGGTTCGAAGGCCGCGCCCGCTGAAGCAGCGGGCACACAGAAGCTCGTCCTTCGCGTCAACGATCTGAGGTCGCATGTGCCCGCGAGCGTGCCGGGCAAGTTGCCGAAGCTCGGCTGGACGAGCCTGCCGACGGGGCAGCTCGTCGGTGAGCGGGACGAGCAGATAGGGCGCTTCCACGCGTCCCTCCTGCCCGGAGTCGGAGGCTCGCTGCTCCAGACGTTCGAGTTGCCGGGCGGCACGATCCTCGGCATCGGCGGCCAGTTGCTGGACGGCGGCACGTACGCGATCGTGGGCGGAACCGGGAAGTATCTCGGCGCCTCCGGCAGTTACGTGGCGCGCCAATCCTCCGCAGGTGCGAAGCGCACGGCGGAGTTCGACATGACCCTCAAAGCGTGGGAGGCGTAGATGGCGTTTGACGCGTTCCTGAAGCTGGACGGCATCCCTGGAGAGAGCACCGCCGACGGGCACAAGGACGAGATCGAGATCCTCTCGTTCAGCTTCGGCGAGGCGAACTTCGGAACTGCCTCCTCAGGTGGCGGCGGTGGTGCGGGGAAGGTCCAGATGCAGGACTTCCACTTCACCATGGCGATGAGTCAGGCTTCGCCGAAGGCGTTCCTGGCATGTGCGACCGGACAGCACATCAAGCAGGGGACGCTCACCGTCCGGAAGGCCGGCGAGAAGGCAGCCGACTTCCTGAAGATCACGCTGGACGAAGTCCTCGTCTCGTCGTTCCAGGCGGCAGGTCAAGGCACCGGCACGGATCTGCCGATGGAGGAGCTCAGCCTGAACTTCGCCAAGATCCAGATCTCGTACGCCCGGCAGAGGCCGGACGGATCACTGGATACGCCGATCGTGGTCAGCTTCGACCGGAAGACCAACACGGCCGGCTGACCGATGGGGGCGGCTTCGGCCGCCCCCATCCCCTTTTCCCGTGGCTCTTCCCCCGACGGTCAAGACGCCCGAGCTGCGGCGAGTGCGCGAGCTGCTGCACGAGGAAGGGTTCTCGGCCAGCCGGATCCAGGAGGCGCTCGGGACCGAGGGCGGCCCGCTGCTCGAGCACGCGCATGCACCTGTTCATCGCCGCAGGCTGCAGGCGATCGAAGGAGCCTTCCCCGCGCTCGTCTCGCTCTTCCTCCTCGGAGACCCGGTCGAGCCGGACGCGCTCGGCGACGCGGCCACCGATCTTGTCGAGCTCGGCCTGGCGGAGGCGACGGGCGGCTCGCTGACGGGAACGGTGCGGCTCGTCCCGCACGAGGAGTTCCTGATCGTCTCAGACCCGCCGGGCGCGGCAGCAGAGGAGCATGTGGCGGGTATTCACGTTCCATCGGCGCTGCTCGCAAACCTCACCGTCCGGCTTCCCGTCGCGCGCGGGCTCGACATCGGCACGGGCAACGGAATCCAGGCGATCCTGCTCGCCGCCCACTGCGAGCGCGTCGTCGCCACCGATCTGAACGAGCGCGCGCTCGCGTTCGCGGAGTTCAACTTCGCGCTCAACGACGCCACGGGTATCGAGCTGCGGCACGGCAGCTTTCTCGAGCCGGTTGCGGGGGAGCGGTTCGACGTCGTCGTCTCCAATCCGCCCTACGTGATCTCGCCTGAGACCGAGTTCCTCTTCCGCGACGGTGGCCTTGCGGGGGACGCGGTGAGCGAGTCGCTCGTGCGCGCCCTACCGGATGTGCTCGAGGATGACGCGTACGCGACCGTGACCGTGAGTTGGGTACACGAGGGCGGCGAGCTCGACGACCGGCCGCGCTCCTGGCTCGAAGGGTCGGGTTGCGACGCCTGGATCCTCCACACGGCGACCGAGGATCCGCTGACCACCGCCGGCGTCTGGAACCGCGACCGGGCCAAAGATCCCGATGACTACGCCGCGTCGATCGACCGCTGGACCGCCTACTTCGCGCGAGAGGGAATCGCAGAGATCGCGTACGGCGCGCTCGTCCTGCGGAAGCGCGCCGGCGGAGGGGTCGTCCGCTCGACGCATCTCCCCCGAGCCCGTGTCGGACCCGCGAGCCGACAGCTGCTGCGTCTCTTCGCTGCCCAGGACGCGCTCGCCGCCGACGCCGATGTGCTCGACCGCCGGCTCGTGCCCGCACCGGAGGTACGCCTCGCACAGACACTGCGCCCGCACGAGGGTGGCTGGGCGCGGTGCGCGCGGACGCTCGCTCTGGACGGAGGGCTCGCGTTCGTGGCGGACCTAGACGAGCCGTCGGCCCGGCTCGTCTCCGCGCTCGGTGACGGCCATACGGTGCGCGAGGCTGCGGAGCTCGCCGCTGCGGCGCTCGGGATCGACGCCACGAACGCGCTGGAGGCCGGCGGCGACCTCGCCCGCCGCCTGCTCGAGCTCGGCTTCCTCGTTCCGCCCGCCCCGTGATGGCGAAGTGATCCGATTCGGCGCCGCTCAGGGATCCGAGACGGTTCCGTGCCCACTGTGCGCGGCGTTGTGGCAGAGCGGATGTGCGACGCGGACGTTCTCGGGGCCATACGGCCCGCGCGGAGGCGGGACGATGTGGTAGACCGCGCGCCGAGCGCTTCATCAGCCGTTTTCGGACCCGAGCGCCCGGATCGCCCTCCGCGACGCGCGCCGAACCTCCGTGAAGCGAGGGGGCGGCTTGCGCCGCCCCCTCGGCGTCTCTCTACCTAGTCGCGGCGCGGGCCGCGGTCGCGACCGCCTCCGCGGCCACGATCGCCGTCGCGGCGCGGACGCTCCTCCTCCGGGGGCCGCGGCGGAGCCGACTTGGCCCGCTCGATCAGCTCCTCCGGGGAGACCATCTTGCCGTCCTCGTGCTTGTTCACGAGCTTGAGGCCGATCCGGCCACGGGCCTTGTCGACCTCCTGCACAACCACATCGACGACATCGCCGCGCGCCATCACGTCCTCGATGTGCGCGACGCGACCCGGACCCACGTTCGAGACGTGGAGCAGGCCGTCCGTGCCCTTCTTCAGCTCGACGAAGGCGCCGAACTGCGTCGTCTTCACGACCTTGCCGGTGAAGGTGTCCCCCACCTCGGCCTCCTTGGTCAGCGCCGTGATCGCACCGATCGCAGCGTCCGCCTTGGTGCCCTCGGTCGCATAGACGAGGATCGTGCCGTCCTCCTCGATGTCGATCTGCACGTCGTACTCGGACTCGAGCGAGCGGATCGTCTCGCCGCCCTTGCCGATTACCATCCCGATGAAGTCCGGGTTGATCTGAATCGACTGGATCCGCGGCGCGTGCTCGGCCAGCGCCTCGCGCGGCTCGCCGATCGTCTCGAGCATCACATCGAGGATCGAGTTCCTCGCCCGCTTAGCC
>JALYRA010000068.1 GCA_030855545.1 Actinomycetota bacterium
ATCGAGCCACGTGCCGACGTGGACGCCATTCGTGACGTGCCCGATCGGCGTCCGCTCACCGAGCTCGCCCCACATCTCGCGCGCCACCTCGCCGTGCAGGCCGGAGACGCCGTTCGCGGAGGCCGACGACCGGAGCGCAAGCGGCGTCAGCCCAAACCCCTGCTCGTCCCTGAAGCGGCCGAGCTCGAGGAATCGTTCGCGGTCGAGGCCCGCTTCCTCGGCAAGCGCACCCGCATAACGCATGACGAGCTCCTCGTCGAAGATCTCGTTCCCGGCCGGAACAGGTGTGTGCGTCGTGAAGACGGACGAGCGGCGGACGTGCTCGAGCGCGTCGTCGGTCGACATGCCCTGCGAGACGAGCGCCCGCAGCCGCTCGATTTGTAGAAACGCGGAGTGCCCTTCATTGAGATGGAAGACGCTCGGCTCGATCCCGAGCGCGGCGAGCAGGCGGACGCCGCCGACGCCGAGGAGGAGCTCCTGGCGGATGCGATGCTCGCGATCGCCGCCGTAGAGCGCGTCGGTTAGCCACTCGACCTCGAGCAGATAGAGAGTCACCGATCCGAGCTCCTTGCGCCAGACGGCCGCCTCGATCGTGTCCCCCGCGAGATCGACCGAGACCGTCACCGACTCGCGTACGAGCCCCGCGGCCTCCGGATCGACGGGCTGGTAGTCCTCGGTCTGACGGCCTGCCTTGTCGATCCCCTGGCGGAAGTAGCCGCCGCGGTAGAGGAGGCCGACGCCGATGAGCGGGATGCCGAGGTCCGCCGCTGCCTTCAGGTGGTCGCCGGCGAGGACGCCGAGCCCGCCGGAGTAGATCGGCAAGCGCTCGTGCAGCCCGAACTCCATGCTGAAGTAGGCGACGCGGAGGTCGCCGTCTTCCCCCCGGGCGCGCTGCCACCAGCTCACGGTGTCCGCGGTTGCGTGCGACACAGCCCGGGAAACTACCGCGACGGGGCGGTTCCGCGCAGGAGGTACCGCGTCAAACGAAGCTCGTCGCGGCCGCGGGCTCGCGCACGCGGCCGAGCGCCTCGACGAAGTCCTCGTGCGTCACCGCAGGGGTCTCTCCGTCCCGGGCCATCGCTGCCAGCGCCGCCTCCTGGCACAGCGACTTGATGTCCGCCGGCGACATTCCGTCCGTCTCCGTCGCGAGCTCTTCGAGCCGGACAGCGACCGTGGGCATGCGTGCGGTGTTCAGCTTCAGGATCGCGAGCCTGCCGGCTTCGTCGGGCAGTCCGAGGACGATTGTCCGCGAGAGGCGTCCACCGCGGAGAAGCGCGGGGTCGAGCTGATCCGGACGGTTCGTCGCGCCGATGATGAACACGCCGCGCTGGCCTGCGATGCCGTCGATCTCGGCGAGCAGCTGGTTGACCTGCGTGTCGTGCACCTGGTGCTCGCCGCGCTTGGCCGCGATGGCGTCGATCTCGTCGATGAAGATGATCGAGGGCCGGTTTTCGCGGGCACGGTCGAAGAGCCGGCGGATGTTGCCCTCCGACTCACCCACCCACTTACTCATCACGTCGGCGCCCGAGACCGGGTAGAAGGACGTCCGCGCCTGCGCCGCGAGCACCTTCGCGACCGTCGTCTTGCCGGTGCCGGGCGGTCCGGCGAGCAGAAGGCCGGTCGGCGGGTCGACGCCGAAGCGCTTCGCCGACTCTGGATCCTCGATCACGTTCTGGAGCTGCTGCAGCTGCGCCTTGATCGCCGTCGGCAGCACGAGCGAGTCCCACGTCCAGTGCTCCACGGTCGGCCGGTCCTGGCCGCCGTACTGCTCGATTGCGGTCAAGAGGTGCTCGGTGCCGACCTCGAGGCTCTCACCGGTCTGCGTCGCTTCCTTGAAGACCGCGAGCGCGGCGGTGTCGACGATCTTGGAGATCGCCGCGGGCGTCATTCCCTCAGTCCGGCCTACCAGCTGCTCCAGGTCGACCGCATCGGCGGCTGGCCGGTCGTCGAGCTCGGTCTCGAAGATCGCTCGGCGCGCGTCGGCGTCTGGGAGGTCAATGCGGATGTGACGGTCGAACCGTCCCGGCCTGATCACAGCGGGGTCGAGGTGCTCGATCGAGTTGGTCGCGGCAAGAACGAGCAGCTGCCGCTCGTCGCGGTGCGCCTCGAGCGAGGTGAGGAGCTGGTTCACGGTCCGCCGCGACTCCTGGTCGGGGGTGCTGTCGCGGCGCTGGGCCACCGAGTCGAACTCGTCGAAGAAGAGCAGGCAGGGCAGGTGCTCGAGCGCCGTGTCGAACGCCTTCTCGATGTTGCGAGCGGAGCCGCCGACAAGCGAGGCAACGAGGTCGCCGGTCGAGACGTGGATGTAGCTCATGTCGTACTCGCCGGCGATCGCCTCGGCGAAGTAGGTCTTGCCGACGCCGGGCGGACCGTGAAGGAGAAGTCCGTTCCACTCGATCCCGTAGCGCTCGGCGTCGTCCGGGTTCTCGAGCATCAGCCCGACGGTGTCCCGCACCTCCTGCTTGAGGGTCTCCATCCCGCCAACGTCGTCGAAGGTGGTCAGCTCGTCAGGCGACTGCACCTCGAACTCGCCGCTGCCGTCGCTCGGCATCCCGCCCATGCCGCCGAGCATCGAGAAGGGGCCTCCCTGCGAGCGCGACGACTTCGTGGCGGCGGCTCGCCGGCGCCGCTTGGCCTCGGCGCGCCGCTCGGCGCTGGTCAGCCCCTCGACGGGCGCGCGCTCGGGCTCGGGCTCGGGGAGCGGCTCCGGGCGCTCGTTCGTGATCTCGACCCACTCGCCGGTCTCGGGGTCGATCGTGTACGAGCTGCTCATCCCTTGCGCCCGCATTAGCTCCTCGAGCATTCCTCCGAACGGGAACATGCCGAACGGCGAGGCGGCTTCAGGCTCGATCTCGCCGGCATCGACCGCGCGCTCGTACTCCGCCTGCTGCTGCTCGGCCGCCCGCTGCGCGCGGCGGCGGGCTGCGCCGCCGACGAACGAGATCAGCGCGAAGAGAACGAACAGAAGGAGCAGGATCTCCATGTCTGTTTCGTGTCCTCGCGGCGTCGGCGAGAAACGCTCCCTGTTTGCCGGAGCAACGGGCGGGTACCCGTGTGGCTCCCACGAACTGGAGGTTCCCGTGATCCGTCGCATCGACCGAATTGCCACCGAGCTGCCGCCTCCGTCCGAGCCCGATCCCGAGGGCGCGGCAGCGGTACAGGAGCTCATGGGCGGACGCTTCGGCGAGATGTCGACGTTCCTGAACTACACCTTTCAGTCGTTCAACTTCCGGAATCGTCAAGGCGCGCGACCGTTCTACGATCTCGTTGCGAACATCGCAGCGGAGGAGTTCGGGCACGTCGAGCTGGTCGCTGCGGCAATCAACACGATGCTCACAGGCGCGACGCCGGTGAACGGCGGGAAGGCGCCGAAGGCTTCGCTTGCGCCGCTCAAGGGCGTCGGGAACCCGCATCACTTCCTCGTCGGCGGGCAGGGCGCGCTGCCACAGAACTCGCTCGGACAGCCCTGGGACGGAAGTTATGTCTTCTCGTCCGGCGACCTGGTCGAGGATCTGACGCACAACTTCTTCCTCGAGACCGGCGCGCGGAACGGCAAGCTCAAGGTCTACGAGATGGTCGAGCACCCCGCGGCCCGAGCCCTGACCGGCTACCTCCTCGTCCGCGGCGGCGTCCATCAGGTCGCGTACGCGCGCGCGCTCGAGCGGCTCACGGGCGCCGATCTGATGAAGCTCTTTCCGGCGCCGCGGATCCCGACGGAGAAGATCCCGGAGTGCAAGCCGCACATCAAGCGCGGCGACCACCTTCGTCTCTACCGCTTCTCGCCGAAGGACTATCTCGAGCTGAGCGCCGTCTTCAACGGCCCGCATCCGGAGACGGGAGAGGATCTCGTCGTCGTCGACGAGGCGCCGGAGGGCGTGCCGGCATACGACCTCCCATCCCAGCCGGCGGTGTTCGCGCCCGACTACGCACCGGAGGAGATCGCCGAGATCGCGGAGAAACTGCGCAAGCAGGCCGGCCTGCCGAAGGGACCGTCCGGCGAGGTCGCGAACGCCAAGTCAAAGGCGAAGCCCCGTCGCCGGGCAGGGCAGAAGAAGGGGACGCGCTCGAAGAAGTAGCGGCTCAGCTCGCAGGGGCAGGGAACTGCGGATCGAGCCGCCGCAGCGCCTCGACGAGCACGGTCGCGACCGCGAGGTTCCGCACCCAGTTGCGGTCCGAAGGGATCACGTACCAGGGGGCGAGCTCCGTCGAAGTGGCGGTGATCGCCTCCTCGTATGCGGCCGTGTAGTCGGCGAACCGTCGGCTCGTCTCCTCGTCCTTCGGGTTGTGCTTCCAGCGCTTGGCCGGATCGGTCACCCGCTCGGCGAACCGTTCCTGCTGCTCCTCGGCGGACACGTGCAGGAAGCACTTGAGCACTGTGGTTCCCTCCTCGGAGAGCAGCCGCTCGAAGTCGACGATCAGCTGTGGGCGCCGCCGCCACACCTCTTCCGGTGCGAGCCCGAGGACGCCCACGGTGACGACATCCTCGTAGTGGGAGCGGTTGAAGATGCCGATCATCCCGCGCGCCGGGCAGTGGGCATGGATGCGCCAGAGGAAGTCGTGCGCGAGCTCTACCGGCGTCGGCGCCTTGAAGGACGTGACGCTGCAACCCTGCGGGTTGACCCCCGTGAAGACCCGGCGAATCGTGCCGTCCTTCCCCGAGGCGTCGAGCCCTTGGAGGACGAGCAGGATGCTCCGCTTCCCCTCCGCGTAGAGCCGCACCTGGAGCTCCGAGAGCTCCTCGAGCAGCGCGTCGAGCTGCTCGCCACCCTCGTCCTTCCCCGCGAGGCCGAGCGTGTCGCGGGGATCGCGTGCTTCGAGCCCAGCGGCGGAGCCCGGGTGGACGGCGAGGGCAGAAAGCATCCGCGCACCCTACTCTGGTACCGATCCAACCCCCGTGGTACCTTCTTGCACCGACGAAAGGGGTTCCATGTCCATGAATCCGAACAAGGCACTCTGGGAGAAGGGCGACTTCACTCGCATTGCGGAGAGCATGCGGGAGAGCGGAGATCGGCTCGTGATGACGCTCGCAGTCACGGACGGGCTCAAGGTTCTGGACCTCGGCTGCGGCGATGGGACGACAGCGCTGCCGGCGGCGAGGCTCGGGGCGGACGTCCTGGGTGTCGACATCGCCAGCAACCTCGTCGAGGCGGGAAACGCCCGAGCGCAGAGCCTCGGTCTCGGTAACTGCCGGTTCCAGGAAGGCGATGCGTCCGATCTGAGCGAGCTCGAGGATGACAGCTTCGACCTCGTCGTCAGCATCTTCGGTGCAATGTTTGCTCCGAGGCCGTTCGACGTGGCCAAGGAGATGGTTCGGGTGACACGGCCCGGCGGCCGGATCGTCATGGGCAACTGGATCCCCAACGACCCGACGCTCGTCGCCCAGATCTTGAAGATCA
>JALYRA010000075.1 GCA_030855545.1 Actinomycetota bacterium
CGCGTGGCCGGGCGGGCACGCGAGGATGACCTCGTCGTCGAAGAACGGCTCGAAGCGCACCGCGTTTCGGCGCCGCGCAGCACCGACGATGCCGAGCTCGAGCTCGCGCGTCGCGACCCGCTCCACGACCGACTGCGTATCCGAGACGGTCAGCGATACCCTGACGCTCGGATTCGCCTGCTGGAACTCGCAGAGAAGGAGCGGGACGACAATCGCGGCGGGTCCGGTGGAGGCGCCGATCTGGAGCTCACCGGTGAGCTCGCCCTCTCCCTCGCCGGCGATCTCGTCGAGGATCTGCTGCTCGAGTGTCAGCAGGCGCTGGGCGCCTCGGTAGAGTCGCTGACCGGCCTCGGTCGGCTCGACTCGGCGCCCGGAGCGATCCAGTAACTGCGTGCCGAGGCGCTTCTCGAGCGCGCGCACCTGCAGGGAGACGGCCGGCTGCGTGACCCCGAGCCGCTCGGCGGCCTGCGAGAAGCTGCGGCGCTCGACGACGGCGCAGAAGGCCGCCAGCTGACGCGTGTCCATAAGCAGAGCTTATGCGAAGCCGGCGTCCACGAGCTCGCGCATGGCGCCGACGCAGCGGCCGTCGAACTTCGCGCCCGCGGCCGACTCCAGCTCTGCGAGCGCCACCTCGGCCGGCAGCGGCCCGCGGTAGGGCCGAGTGGCCGTCATCGCCTCGAAGACATCCGCGACCGCGAGGATCCTGGCCGTCAGCGACAGCTCGTCGCCACGCAGGCCGAGTGGGTAGCCGCTGCCGTCGAGCTTCTCGTGATGTGCCGCCGCGTCGTCGCCAAGCTCGCGGAACGGGGTGACGCGGCCGAGAAACTCCCTGGTGAAGACCGGATGCCGCTTGATCACGGCGCGCTCCTCGTCGTCGAGCCGGCCCGGCTTGTCGAGGATCATGTTCGAGACGCCGAGCTTGCCGATGTCGTGCAGGAGGCCGGCGTGGCGCAGACGCCGGAGCTCCTCCGGCGTCAGACCGAGCAGCGCGCCGACTGCGACGGCAATCTCGGCGACACGTTCGGAGTGCCGGGCCGTGAAGGGCGATTTGGCGTCGATCACGCGGGCGAAAGCTCCCGCGATCCGGTCGAGCGCCTCGTCGTCGACGTGCTGAATCCGGTCGGGAGGCTCGAGCTCGGACACGAGCCGAGCGACGTCGTCGGCCGAGAGCGACTCCCAGAACCCGAGGTCGTCCTCGAAGGCCTCCAGGGCACGCACGAGCTCGGGGTCGAACCACGTACCGCGCCGCTTTCGCACCATCTCGTACGCGCCGGCGCGCCCGTGGGTGGCGGCGAAGACCTCCGTCGTCTGCGCGAGGCAGAGGACGCGTCCGAGCAGCGGAATCTCGTCGGCACGGATTCCCTGCGGCTGGCCGCGCCCGTCCCAGTGCTCGTCGAGCGTCCGGATCGCCGCCGCGGTCGGCTCCGAGAAACCGAGCTCGCGGGCGATGTCGGCGCCGCGCTCGCAGCGCGTCTCGAAGATCTCCCGCGCCGTCGTCCGCTCCAGCCCCAGCCGGATGAGCGCAGCAGCGCGGGCGAGCGGCGAGCCGTCCGGCGCGACGTTTCGGACCGCCCAGATCAGGTTCTCCGAGAAGCTCGTCCAGTCGACCGTCTTGACGCCCTCCTTGAGCCGGAGGTCGTCGCCGCGGAAGAGTTTGCAGATCTTGGCCGCATTGGACGAGCAGCCCGCGTCCTTGAGCAGCAGCGCGTAGAAGAGCGAGGAGCGCATCTCGTCGTCGAGCTCGAGCCCGTCCGCGATCCGCATCCCGATCAGGCAGCTCCGCAGCGCGTGGCCGGCCGGCTGGCCTTCGGTGATGTCGAGCGCGTACGAGAGCGCGGAGATCACGTCCGAGAGGCGGAGCTGCTGCTGCGCGAGCGCACTCATGCTCATCCCATCGGCAGCGGGCACATAGGCTTGAGCGGCCGATGCGGGTCTGGATCGACATCACGAACTCGCCGCACGTGCCGTTCTTCCGGCCGCTGATCCGGTTGCTCGAAGCCGACGGGCACGAGGTCGAGCTGACGACGCGCGAGTACGCGCAGACGCTCGAGCTGCTCCAACTGCACGGGCTCCCGCACCACGTCGTCGGTCCGCGTCACGGTGGCGCGGGCGCAGCCGGGAAGGCTCGTGCCCTCGCCGGCCGGCTGCCCGCGCTGCGCCGGTTCGCGAAGGGACGAGGGTTCGACGTCGCCCTGGCGCACGGATCGCACGAGCTCACCCTTACAGCACGGAGCCTGGGTATCCCGAGCGCCACCGCGCACGACTACGAGTTCGCGACACTCCAACACCAGCTCGGGCTGCGGGCGGCGACCCGCGCGGTCTTCCCCGAGGCGATCCCCGCGGCACGACTCGCCCGGCTGGGCGCGCGGCCGCCGAAGCTCGTCCGCTACCCGGGGATCAAGGAGGAGTACTACCTGGCCGACTTCGAGCCCGACCGGTCCGTTCTGGACGGGGTCGATCCCACGCTGGTGCTGGCCATCGTGCGAACGCCGCCCGAGGTGGCGCTCTACCACCGTCATGGCAACCCGCTGTTCGCGCAGGTGCTGGAGCGGCTCGGACGCGACGAGGGTGTCCACGCGATCGCGCTGCCGCGAACGGCCGAGCAGCGAGACGCGATCCGAGCGCTCGGCCTGCCGTCGCTACACGTCCCCGATCGTGCGGTCGACGCCCAGAGCCTCGTCGCGCTCGCCGACCTCGTCGTCTCCGCCGGCGGGACGATGAACCGCGAGGCGGTCGCGCTCGGCGTCCCCGTCTACACCACGTTCGCCGGCAGGCTCGGAGCGGTCGACGAGCAACTCCTGCGCGACGGGCGGCTGACGTTCCTCGAAAGCGCGGCCGCCCTCGAGGTGAGAAAACGTGGCGCCGTGGGGACAAGAGTTCGCCGGGATCCTCGGCTGCTGCTCGAATTGCTGGTGGGGTAACCTCCGGCCAACTGTTACCAGGGGGTAAGGAAATGGATAAGCGGTACGCGCGCGTCGCCGCCCTGATCGCTCTCGCGGCAACCGTGCTCACGCTCGGAGCCACGCAGAGGGGGACCGCAGCAACGAGCGTTCCGGCGATGATCGAGGGTGTCGCGGCCGGCGTCGAGGTCCGCCCACTCATCAGCGTCAACGACAAGGTCGGGAGCTTCTCGTTCGAGACGATCCCGGACGGTCTCGCGGTCTCGAACCAGGGTAAGAACGTCCACGTCTACGTCAACCACGAGACGTCGCTCGTGCCGTTTCCCG
>JALYRA010000280.1 GCA_030855545.1 Actinomycetota bacterium
GGCGGTTGCGGGCGGCGCGGCGGCGGTGCTCGCGCAGGTTCGTCCGGAGCTCGACGCTCGGGCGCTGAAGGGAGCGCTGGTCGGCACCAGCATCCCTGCGGTGGGGAGCCCGCCCGGAGCGCAGGGAGCCGGGACGCTCGACCCGCTGGCGGCGAGTGCCGTCGAAGTCGTCTCCGTGCCCGCGACGGTCGCGTTCGGGGAAGCCGACGAAGCCGGCTGGCGCGCCGTTCGCACGATCACCGTCCGCAACGTCACCTCGCGGCGCGTCGCCGTCAAGGTCGTGGCCGACGCGGAGGGAATCGCGGGCGTCTCCGTGACGGCGAAGCCGACCCGAGTCCCGCTCGCCCCCGGCAAGCAGGCGAACGTCAAGCTGACCGCGCGCATGAGCTTCCTGCCGCAGAACCTCGCCGCGATCCACGGGCAGACGCTGCTCGAGGTCTCCGGCGGCGGTCGCGTGGCCGTGCCGTGGGCGGTGGCTTTGCCCGTGCGGGGATCGGCGCTGATCGGCGGGATCACGCTCTCGGCGCGGAGCTTCGAGGCGTCGGACAGCTCCCCCGCCGTCCTCACGGTTCAGGCCGGGCAGGTGCGGGATCTCGCCGGCCGGCGGCAGCTGCGTCCCGTCTCGAGGCTCGACGTCGAGCTCTGGCGCGGGAAGAAGAGGCTCGGGCTCGTCGCCCGGCTGCGCGACGTGCTGCCCGGAACCTACGCCTTCGGGCTCACGGGCAGAGGCCCCGGCGGCGGAGGGCTCGCGAAGGGCGCCTACCGCCTCCGTGTCGTCGCGACACCCCCTGACGGCAAGCCCGAGGCGGAGATCGTCACCTTCCGAATCCGCTGAGTAGACTCCCGCGGCCGACATGTCCACGGCCGAGGCTCCCACCCATCTGATCGAGAATCCGCTCGAGCTCGCACGCCAGCAGCTGCGCCGAGTCGGAACGACGTTCGGGATCGATCCGAATCTGATCAACGTCCTCGAGAAGTGCAAGAAGTCGGTCGAGGTCTCGATTCCGGTGACGATGGACGATGGCTCCATCGAGGTCTTCCGCGGACACCGCGTCACCCACAACATCGCCCGCGGGCCTTCGAAGGGCGGCATCCGGTACCACCCGGCGGTCACGCGCGACGAGGTGAAGGCGCTTGCGATGTGGATGACGTGGAAGTGCGCGCTGATGAGCCTGCCGTTCGGCGGCGCCAAGGGTGGAGTCGTGTGCGACCCGAAAAAGCTCTCGCGCGGGGAGCTCGAGCGCCTGACGCGCCGCTACACGTCCGAAATCATCAACGAGATCGGCCCGGAGAAGGACATTCCGGCTCCCGACGTCGGCACTGATGCGAGCGTGATGGCCTGGATCTTCGATACGTACTCGATGAACAAGGGCCACTCCGTCCTCGGGGTCGTCACGGGCAAGCCGCTCGCGATCGGCGGGTCGCTCGGCCGCGACGAGGCGACCGCCAGAGGCGCCCTCTACGTGATCACCGATGCGCTCGAGGAAGAGGACAAGGGCATCGAGGGGCTGCGCGTCGCCGTCCAGGGCTTCGGCAATGTCGGCCGGAACCTCGCCCGCCTGCTCGACGCGGAGGGGGCAGCCGTCATCGCCGTCTCTGACTCCCAGGGCGGCCTGCACAACTCGAGCGGGCTCGACATCCCGGCTGTGATCGCCTGGAAGTCCGAGCACGGAACGCTGGCAGGGTTCTCGGGCGGCGACGCGATCACGAACGACGAGCTCCTCGTGCTGGAGTGCGACGTTCTGGCTCCGTGCGCGCTCGAGCAGGTGATCAGCTCCGACAACGCGGCGCAGGTCAAGGCGCGGATCGTCTGCGAGGGTGCGAACGGCCCGGTCACTCCGGCCGCCGACGAGATCCTCGAGGATCGCGGCGTGGTCGTCCTCCCCGACGTCCTCGCGAACGCGGGCGGCGTCGTCGTTTCCTACTTCGAGTGGGTGCAGGGCCTCCAGGAGTACTTCTGGAAGGAAGAGGAGGTGAACGCGCGGCTGAACGACATCGTCACGCGCGCCTTCAGCGAGACGTGGGAGACGAAGAAGCAGCATCGGACGAGCATGCGCATGGCCGCGTACGGGATCGCGGTGCGTCGCGTCGCCGAGGCGACGGTGACGCGAGGGCTCTATCCCTAGCGTCGTTCTCTACACCGCCGACGGTTGCCACCTCTGTGAGGCGGCGGTGGAAGTGCTCGACCGAGTCTGCGCCGGGGCGTACGAGCGGGTGGACATCGGCGGCGTCCAGGAGCTCGAGACGGCATATCGTGCCTCGATTCCGGTCGTCGAGATCGACGGCGAGCGCGCCTTCACCTACTTCGTTCAGCCCGACGCGCTGCGGCGGCGGCTCAAGGCCTGCAGCTGACGGTTCTCTCCGCGGGGCTGCGTGACCGTGGGCACAATGTCACGAAGCTGTCACGAAGGCTGTTACAAGCAACGGAGGGATCGAGTTGGCGGAACGTCTGACGGTGGGAGTTGCGGCGCGTCTCTCCCGCTACCTGCAGGTGCTGACGCAGGCGAAGAAGATGGGTAAGGACAGGATCTCCTCGCAGGAGATCTCGGACTACACGAACATCAACGCGACCCAGATCCGCCGCGACCTCTCGGGGTTCGGCAAGTTCGGCAAGCGCGGGGTGGGTTACAACATCGACTCGCTGCTCGGGGAGATCCGCAAGATCCTCCGCACACAAGGGCAGCACAACATCGCTCTCGTCGGTGCCGGCCGCCTCGGTCAGGCGATCGCGAGCTCGCCGATCTTCGCCGAGCACGGGATCAACATCGCCGCCGTCCTCGACACCGACCCCGACAAGACAGGCCACGCGATCGGCAGCCTCCAAGTGCAGCCGTACACGCAGCTGCGTGAGGCGGTGCGCGACAACAACATCATCGTCGGCGTCATCGCCGTGCCGGCGTCGAGCGCCCAGGATGCGGCGAACGGCCTGATCGACGCGGGCGTGAAGATCATCTTCAACTACTCCGAGGCGCTCCTCGACGTCCCCAGTGACGTCGCCGTGCACGCCTCGAACCCCGCGGTCGAGCTGCTCTACGCGCTCTACTTCCACTTGACGTAAACGGACATGTCTGGGGTCTGACCCCGGACACGTCCGGAACGGTCAGCGGTCGACCGATCCGTCGTTGTCGGTGCCGACGTCCTTCGTGTCGGCGACGCCGTCGTTGTCGTCGTCCCCGTCCTTCGTGAGGCGCATTCGGGTCTCATTACGGCAGGATGCGCCGGTGCCGCATCCCCCTTTGAGGCTCCTGCTCTGGCACGGCTACCTGCTCGGCGGCACGGGCTCGAACGTCTACACGCGATCGCTCGCACGCGAGTGGACGCGCGCCGGCCACGACGTGACGGTGCTGAGCCAGGAGGCGCAACCCGAGCTCTACGACCTGGGCACGGCCAAGACGGTGCGGCCCGATGTCGGCGGTCTCCTGCCGGTTTTCGTGCGCGACCGCTACGAGGGCTACGAGGTGAAGCTCGTCCAGGACTGCACGCGCGGCGAGCTCGACGAGTGGGTGGAGCGGAACGCCGCTGCCGTCCGCGAGCACCTCCCGGCAGATCTCGTCTTTGCGAATCACGTACTTCTCGGCGGGCCTGTTGGAGCCGCAACCGGCGCCCGTTACGCCGTCAAGGCGCACGGCTCCGAGCTCGAGTACTCGCTGCGCGGCAACGCGGAGCTGGCGGCGTGGGGGAGGGAGTCGCTCGAGCAAGCAGGCGCCGTCTTCGTCGGTTCGGCGCACATCAGGGAGGTGCTCGAGGACGTCGTCGGCCAGGTCGATCGCGTCCACGAGGTGCCTCCGGGCGTCGACGTGGACGAGTGGTGCCCGCGTCCGCGGAACCAGGCGCTTGCCGGTCTTGTCGAGGAGGCTCGCCGCGACCCGCCGAACCCCGGCAACGCGAACGAGCGCCTGCCTGACGAGGGAAACGCCGAGCGCATCGGTGCCTTCCTCGCCGGCGGCGAGCCGACGGTCGTCTACTTCGGAAAGCTCCTCTACAACAAGGGCGTCCACCTGCTGCTCGAGGCGATGAAGGACGTCGACGCGCGCGTGGTGATCGTCGGCTTCGGCGACTATCGCGCGGCGCTGGAGGATCTCGCCGGCCCGCGCACGCTCTTCACCGGCGCGCTCGAGCACCGCCACCTCGTCCACCTGCTCGCCCTCGCCGACGCGACCGTCGTGCCCTCGATCTTCCCCGAGGCGTTCGGCATGGTCGCGGCGGAAGCCGCGTCGGCCGGCTCGCCGCCGCTTGTCGCGCGCCACTCCGGCCTCGCCGAGATCGCGGCTGGCCTCGAGCAGGAGTATCCAGCGCACTTGCGCCACCTGGCGAGCTTCGGAAGCGGCGACGCGGCCGAGCTCGCAGCCAAGCTTCAGGAGCTGCTGGCGCTCTCCGACAGGGATCGAGCCGCGATCCGGGCCGCCGCGCGCAACGCCACCGTGACGCGCTGGAGTTGGGCGGGTGTTGCCCGCCGATTGCTGGATCCGTTCATCTAGCCTTCCCGTATGGGCGACGGGCAGCGGCTGGGGCACGACGAGCTTCTGAACTCGGCTCGCGAGAGCTTCGAGTCGGGCACCGACTTCACTGTCGCCGTCGAGGAGGAGTTCGCGCTTCTCGACCCGGCGACGCTCGATCTCGTCAACCGCTTCGAGGAGGTTCAGGCAGCCGCCCAGGGCACGCCGCTCGAGCCGCACCTCGTTGGCGAGCTGATCGCCTCCGAGGTCGAAATCAAGACCGGCCGCTGCGAGACCTTCGCCGACGTCCCTGCTGTGATGGCCGAGCGCCGGCAACAGCTCGACACGCTCGTCGATCCGCTCGGGATCGCGTTGGCCGCCTCCGGCACGCACCCATGGGCGAGCTGGAAGGAGCAGCGGATCATCGACACGCCCCACTACCGCCGCAACGACGAGCTGCTCCGTTACGTCGTCTGGCGCAACAACACGTTCGGGCTGCACGTCCACGTCGGGATCAAGGGGGCCGACCGCGCAATCGCGGTCACGAACGGGCTCCGCAACCTTCTGCCCGAGATCCTCGCCCTCTCGGCCAGCTCTCCCTTCGTCGAGAGCGTCAACACCGGCCTCCATTCCGCGCGGACGCAGATCTTCACACGCTTCTTCCCCCGCTGCGGCGTACCGGACGCGTTCGAATCGTGGCGGCAGTACGAGGACTACGTCCGCTTTCTCTACGAGACGGGCTCGCTGACCGAGCACACCCAGCTCTGGTGGAGCGTCCGGCCCCACCTCGCGTTCCCGACCGTCGAGATCCGGATCGCCGACGGTCAGCCCGAGCTCGCCGAGGCGCAGTCGCTCGCGGCTTTCGCGACCGCGCTCGCCGCACGGATCGCACGCGCCGTGGACGAGGGCGAGCCGCTCGCCGACCAGCCGCACCGGCTGATCGAGGAGAACACCTGGCGGGCGATCCGCTGGGGTCTCTCCGGTGAGTTCCTCGACCTCGAGCGCGGCGACGTCGTCCCGACGCGAGCCCGGCTCGAGCGCCTGCTCGAGTGGGTCGGCCCGGTCGCGGAGGAGATCGGCGCGGCGCCGTACCTTCAGCTCCCGGAGCGCAACTCCGCCGAGCGTCAGATCGCCCGTCACGAGGAAGGCGCGACGCTGGAGGAGATCTATGCCGAGCTCGCGCGCGTGCCCGTTCGAGGCTGACGATTCGCCGCTCCTGAACCGGAAGCACGTCCCGAGCTTGTGCTACATAATCCCCCGCGCCGAGGCTCCTCGGCGCTGACTTTGTGATGGCTAGGTTGAGACGGAGGCTTGATGGATTTCTTCAATGACCATGCTGTGGCGTTCGCGCTTGTCTGTGCGGGCGTCGCGGTTGGGTTCGGGCTCTACTTCACGATGTGGTTGCTGCGGCAGCCGGCCGGCAGCGAGCGGATGCAGGAGATCGCCCGCGCCATTCAGGAGGGTGCGGCCGCGTACCTTCGCCGCCAGTACCTGACGATCGCGGCCGTGGCCGTGGTGCCGTTCCTCGTGCTCGGCTTCTACAACCCGCTCGGGTGGGGCACCGCGATCGGCTTCGCGATCGGCGCCATCCTCTCCGCCGCCGCGGGCTTCATCGGCATGAACGTCGCGGTGCGCTCGAACGTGCGCACCGCCGAGGCTGCGAAGAGCGGCCTCCGCCCGGCGTTCGAGGTGGCCTTCCGCGCCGGCTCCGTGGCGGGATTGCTCGTCGTCGGTCTCGGCCTCCTCGGCGTCGCCGGCTACTACGGGCTCCTCACGACCGTCTTCGACAACAGCCAGGAGTCGGCGATCGACGATCTGATCGGCCTCGCCTTCGGCGGCTCGCTGATCTCCGTCTTCGCGCGACTCGGCGGCGGCATCTTCACGAAGGCCGCCGACGTCGGGGCCGACCTCGTCGGCAAGATCGAGGCGGGCATCCCCGAGGACGACCCGCGCAACCCGGCTGTGATCGCCGACAACGTTGGTGACAACGTCGGTGACTGCGCCGGGATGGCCGCCGACCTGTTCGAGACCTACGCGGTGACCGCGGTCGCCGTGATGCTGCTGGGGACGGCATTCCCGCTCGGGAACCTGCCGGTCTTCCCACTCGCGCTCGGCGCTGTCTCGATCCTCGCGTCGGTGGTCGGGATCTACTTCGCCCGGATCGGCAAGGGCGGGTCGATCATCAACGCGCTCTACAAGAGCGTGTTGGCCGCGACCGTCCTCTCGGCGATCGGCTTCATCCCGGTCACGATGGCATTCGACGAGGGCCGCTTCAGCTTCTGGGAGCTCTACGGATCCGCCCTGGTCGGCCTCGCGATCACGTTCCTGCTGGTCGCGATCACAGAGTTCTACACCGGCTCGCGCTGGAACCCGGTCAAGTCGATCTCGAAGTCGTCGCAGACCGGTCACGCGACGAACATCATCGAAGGGCTCGCCGTCGGCATGCGCGCGACCGCGGCTCCAGTGATCGTGATCGCGGCCGGGATCATCGCCGCGTACGAGATCGCGGGACTCTACGGAATCGGTGTCGCTGTCATGGCGCAGCTCTCGATGTGCGGTCTGATCGTCGCGCTCGACGCGTTCGGCCCGGTGACGGACAACGCCGGCGGCATCGCCGAGATGGCGGGCCTGGACGAGTCCGTCCGCGCGATCACCGACCCGCTCGACGCGGTCGGCAACACGACGAAGGCTGTGACCAAGGGCTACGCGATCGGCTCGGCCGGCCTCGCGGCGCTCGTCCTCTTCGATGAGTACACGCGCGGCCTCGACGAGGAAGGGCTGAACGTCAGCTTCAACCTCGGCGACCCGTACGTGATCGCCGGTCTCTTCGTCGGCGGGATGATGCCGTTCCTGTTCGCCGCGCTCGCGATGACGGCCGTCGGCCGCGTCGGCGGCGAGGTGGTGGTCGAGGTGCGGCGGCAGTTCAGGGAGATGCCCGGAATCATGGAGGGCACCCAGCGGCCCGACTACAGCCGCGCTGTCGACATCGTCGCCAAGTCGGCGATCAAGAAGATGATGCTGCCCGCGTTGATCCCCGTCGCGATCCCGATCATCGTCGGGATCATCAAGCCGGAAATGCTCGGCGGCCTCTTGATCGGCACGATCGTCACCGGCATCTTCCTCGCGATCTCGATGACCTCGGGCGGCGGCGCCTGGGACAACGCGAAGAAGCTGATCGAGGACGGCGCCTACGGTGGCAAGGGCTCCGACGCCCACGCCGCGTCGATCACCGGCGACACCGTCGGCGACCCGTACAAGGACACGGCCGGCCCTGCGATCAACCCGATGATCAAGATCGCGAACATCGTCGCGATCCTGATCATCCCGCTGATCGTCTCGATCCACGGATAGGAGTGGCTCGGGGAAGGCCGGAGACGGCTTTCCCCGGGTTCCTAACCAAACCCTTGTCGTTTCCTTAAAAAGCGTCTACTCTGCGACCGCTTGGTTAGGGTCGTCCGACGGGCGGCCGTGTGAAATTTAGGGGAGAGACATCACATGGGACAGGTTTTCGGGCGCGCAAAGCGCGTATTCGCCCTCTTTGCGCTCGCGGCGGCAGTTGCCGTACCGGCTGCGTTCGCGGGCGACTCAGCTGAGACAGTTCAGGATCTCGGGATCGTGCCGGAGAGCGGCTCGGGCGCGATGATCGACGAGACTCCGAGCGCCTACTTCGTCGAGCTCAAGGGCTCGGCGGCGGCGTTCCGCACGGAGGCGAAGGCCACAGGCCTGCAGTACTCCGAACGCTTCACGTACAACAGACTCTTCAACGGCCTCTCGATCAAGCTTGGCAGCGGCCAGCTCAACGCGCTGCAGGGTCTTTCCAACGTCAAGGCCACCTACCCGGTGCTCCGCGCCGAGTTGGAGCCGACCTCGACGACCGATCTCGCGACCGCGGTCGCGATGACCGGCGCAGACCTCGCCAACGGCTCCGGTTTCACCGGAACCGGCGTCAAGGTCGCGGTGATGGACACCGGCGTCGACTACAACCACGCCGATCTCGGCGGTGACGGGTCGGACAGCGACGCGGCCAGCAACGACGGGGCGTTCGACGGTGACTTCCCGAACAGCCGCGTCGCCACCGGTTGGGACTTCGTCGGCGACGCGTTCGATGCAAACGAGAGCGCAGCCACCTACAACCCCGTCGCCACGCCGGATCCCGATCCGGACGACTGCCAGGGGCACGGCACGCACGTCGCCGGCATCGTCGGCGCCAACGGCGCCGTCAAGGGCGTCGCGCCGGGCGTGACGTTCGGCGCCTACCGCGTCTTCGGCTGTAACGGCTCGACGACGTCGGACATCATGCTCGCGGCGATGGAGCGGGCGCTCGCGGACGGGATGCACGTCCTCAACATGTCGATCGGCTCCGCCTTCATGACGTGGCCGCAGTACCCGACGGCGGCCGGCGCGGATGCGCTCGTCGACGCGGGCATGGTCGTCGTCGCCTCGATCGGCAACAACGGCGCGGACGGCCTCTACTCGGCCGGCGCACCGGGTGTCGGCAACAACGTGATCGGCGTGGCGTCGTACGACAACAGCCACGTCAGCGCACTCTCGTTCGACGCGCCCGGCCGGACGGGGATCGGCTACCTCCCGATCACCAACACCGAAGAGCCGCCGACCAGCGGCACCACGCCGGACGTCGTCTGGGTCGGGCGCGGCTGCAACGTCGACACGTACCTCGGCAGCCCAGCCGGCAAGGTCGCGCTGATCGAGCGCGGCACCTGCACGTTCGCCGAGAAGTACAACAAGGCGGTCGCGAACGGCGCCGTCGACGTGATCATCCACAACAACAGCGCGGGTCTCTTTGCGGGCGGCGGCATCGTCGGCGTCGCCGGCGTCTCCGCGGTCGGAATCTCGCAGGCAGATGGCCTCTACCTGCGTGGCCTGGCGACTCCGTTCCAGATCACCTGGACGGCAAACCGGGTCAGCGGCGTCAACCCGACCGGCGGGCGGATCTCGTCGTTCAGCTCCTACGGGATGAACGCCGAGCTGACGCTGAAGCCGGACATCGGCGCGCCGGGCGGCCTGATCCGCTCGACGTATCCGCTCGAGAAGGGCGGCTACGCGATCGTCTCGGGGACGTCGATGAGCTCGCCGCACGTCGCGGGCGCCGCGGCCCTGCTCCGGCAGGCCCGGCCGACGCTCGCCGCGGGCGAGTTCCGGACGATCCTCCAGAACAGCGCCGACCCGAAGGGCTGGTCGCTCAACCCGGCGGCGGGTCTCGAGTTCGTCCACCGGCAGGGCGCCGGCATGGTCGACATCGACGACTCGATCCTCTCGACGACCACCGTCACGCCGGGGAAGATCTCGCTCGGCGAGGGTCTCGGCGGAACAGCGACGCTGACGATCAAGAACGCGAGCTCGTCCGAGCAGACGTACACGCTCGGGCACACGGGTGCGCTAACTTCGGCGCCCACCCCGACCACGTCCTCGCCGTTCTCGTTCGGCGTGTTCGGTCCGGGCGCTTCGGCCACCTTCAGTGCGCCGAGCGTCACGGTTCCTGCCGGTGGGACGGGGACGGTGGGCGTGACAATCGCTGCCAATCCCACCCTCAACGAGCAGGCTCAGTACGGTGGGTACATTCGCCTGACGACCGGCTCCGGCCAGGTCTATCGAGTCCCGTACGCCGGCCTGAAGGGCGACTACCAGTCGATCGTCGTGCTGCACCCGACGGCGAACAACTTCCCGTGGCTCGCGAAGCTCTCGGGCACGAGCTACGTGAACCAGCCCGCGGGCGCGACGTACACGTTCGTGGACGGCGACATCCCGTACTTCCTGGCGCACTTCCGCCACCAGGCACGGAACGCCGTCTTCACGGTGCTGAACGCGGCGACGGGCCTGCCCGTCGACCCGGAGTTCTCGACGGTGATCCGCGAGGACTACCTGCCGCGCAACTCCACGAGCGGCGGATTCTTCGCCTTCTCGTGGGACGGCAAGCGGGCCTTCCTCGACAACGGGAAGAAGGCGAAGGAGCATCGTCGTGCGGTGCCGGACGGCCAGTACAAGGTGCGGCTGACGGTGCTGAAGGCGCTCGGCGATCCGGCGAACCCGGCTCACACCGAGAGCTGGACGTCCCCGACGATCACCATCGACCGGCCCTAGCACCACGAGGGTCAGCGAACGAAGGCGGAGGCCGGCGCAAGCCGGCCTCCGCCGTTCTGCAAGGACCTCTTGCGGGTCATGAAAATCCGGACTACCATGCGCTTCGCTTGGGGAATGGGCCGCCTGTGGCGGCTCTCTAACTGAAACAGGGGAGAGACACACATGCGTTTTCGTTCACTCGGCGCGCTCGGCGCGTCCGTGGGACTTGCGGCGCTTCTCGTAACGTCCGCGTTCGGCCTTGCCGGCGGTCAGTCCGCCAAGGACCGGACAACGACACAGAAGTCGCACGTCTCCGCCGCGACCTACATCGTTCAGCTTGCTGACGATCCGGCCGCGGCCTATGAGGGTGGCGTCGCCGGCTTGAAGGCGACCGCGCCCGCCAAGGGTCAGAAGCTCGACCCGAACTCGAACGACGTCAAGAAGTACATCGCGCACCTGAACGGCAGGCACGCCGACGCTGCTGCTGCGGTCGGTGCGGAGAAGTTCTACGACTACGCCTACTCGTTCAACGGCTTCGCGGCCAAGATGAACGAGCAGCAGGCTGCAAAACTGGCGTCGCTGACCGGCGTCGTCAACGTCTCCAAGGACGTGCTCCAGCAGCCGACGACCTCCACGACGCCGACCTTCCTCGGCCTCGACCAGCCCGGTACGGGCCTCTGGTCGACGAGCGTCGGCGAAGACGTGGTGGTCGGCATCGTCGACACCGGCATCTGGCCGGAGCATCCGAGCTTCTCGGATCAGAGCGACTTCGTCTTCCGCACGGGCTCGAGCGGCAAGCGCTCCCAGGTCTACGGCCCCGCGCCGTCGTACTGGACGGGCACCTGCCAGTCCGGCGAGCAGTTCTCGCAGAACATGTGCACGAACAAGCTGATCGGCGCCCGCTACTACCTGAGCGGCTTCGGTCACTTCGGCATCGTCAAGGGCGACTACAAGTCGGCCCGCGACCACGACAGCCACGGCAGCCATACAGCCTCGACGGCCGCCGGTAACCGCGGCGTCCCGGCGACCGGTGCTGCTGCGAGCTTCGGCAAGGTCAGCGGCATGGCGCCCCGTGCGCGCATCGCCGCGTACAAGGTCTGCTGGAACGGGGACGACGGCGGTTGCGCCAGCTCCGACAGCATGGCCGCGATCGACCAGGCCGTCGCCGATGGTGTCGACGTCCTGAACTTCTCGATCAGCGGCACCAGCACGAACTTCCTCGATCCGGTTGAGCTCGCGTTCCTGTTCGCCGCCCGCGCGGGCGTGTTCGTCGCCGCGTCGGCCGGCAACAGCGGCCCGACCGCGTCGACGGTCGCGCACCCGAGCCCGTGGCTCACCACCGTCGCCGCGAGCACGCACTCTCGCGCGTCGGAGGCGACGCTCACGCTCGGTAACGGCGCTTCGTACGTCGGGGCTTCGTCGAACCAGACGGTCACGTCCGGCTCCGTCGTGCTCTCGACGGCGTCCGGCGCTGCCGGCGTCGACGCGAACCAGGTGCGGCTCTGCTACCCGGGCACGCTCGATCCGGCGAAGGTCTCGGGCAAGATCGTGGTCTGTGACCGCGGCGTCATCGCCCGTGTCGACAAGAGCAAGGCGGTGCAGCAGGCCGGCGGGATCGGGATGATCCTCGCCAACACGAACAACAACTCGCTCAACGCCGACCTGC
>JALYRA010000162.1 GCA_030855545.1 Actinomycetota bacterium
CGAGTACGTTCCGCGGCGCCGTCGACGATGTCTTCACGTCCGATTACGCGATCACCGCGCAGAACAACTTCTCGCCGATCCCGATCGACGCTGCGGCGGCTGCCGCGGAGGCGGACGGCGTCGAGGCGATCGCCAGCACCCGCACGGGCGAGGCACGCGTGTTCGACTCGACCGAGTTCATCACGGCGGTCGACGAGGACGCGGGCGAGGTGATCACGCTCGACTGGGTGGAGGGATCGCAGAGCGTCTTCCGCGAGCTCGGCGCAGACGGCGCGTTCGTCGACGACGCCTACGCCGAGGACCACAGCCTCGGCATCGGCTCGCCGGTGACGGTGATCGTCCCGTCGGGGGAGCGCATCGAGCTCGAGGTGAAGGGCATCTTCGAGCCTCCGACGGGCGGCTCCCCGTTCGGCCCCGTCCCCTTCTCGAGCGCGACCTTCGACGGGGCCTACGACTCGCCGCGCAACCTCTACAGCTTCATCCAGATGCGTGGCGACGACTCCGAGGCGAACACGAAGGCGCTCGAGCGAACCCTCGCCGATGACTTCCCGAACGCGAAGGTGCAGACCCGCGACGAGTTCGTGGACAACCAGATCGCCGGGCTGAACCAGATCCTCAACATCCTCTACGTCCTGCTCGCGCTGTCCGTGATCGTGAGCTTGTTCGGGATCGTGAACACGCTCGTGCTGACGGTGTTCGAGCGGACGCGCGAGCTTGGGATGCTGCGCGCGGTCGGGATGACGCGGCGCCAGGTGCGGCGGATGATCCGACACGAGAGCGTGATCACGGCGCTGATCGGCGGCGTCCTCGGGATCATCCTGGGCGTCGTTCTGGGCGCCCTGCTGATCGCGCGCGTCGACTTCATCGAGTTCACCCTGCCGACCGTGCAGATCGTCGTCTTCGCCGTCTTGACGGTCGTCGTCGGCATCATCGCGGCAATCTTCCCGGCCCGGCGAGCGGCAAGGTTGAATCCGCTAGAGGCTTTGCAGTACGAATAGGGGATGAACGCGCCCGAATCGAAGCCGCCGCTGCCGGCGATCCCGATCCTGCTCTTCGCGGCGATCGACCTCGTCGTCGCGTTCTTTCTCCTGGTCGACGGCGGGCTCACGCTCCACTTCGCGCTGGTCGCCGCCATCGGCCTCGGGCTTGCGGGCACCGGCCTGTACGCCGTGTTCCACCGCAACACCGCCGAGTAGGCTCGCCGCGTGCGCATCATGCTGTGCGAGGTCGGGCCGCGCGACGGGCTCCAGAACGAGCCTGACACGCTCGCGCCCACGGTGCGTGCCGAGCTCGTCCGGCGCCTCGCCGCGACCGGGCTGCCGCGGATCGAGGCGGCCAGCTTCGTCAATCCGGAACGCGTCCCGCAGATGGCCGGAGCGGAGGAGGTCGTCGCGGCCGTCGGCGAGGTCGGCGCGGAGCTGTCCGGGCTCGTCCTCAACGAGCGGGGGTGGGAGCGGCTGGCGGCAACGGCGCTCGCGCGAGTGAACGTCACGCTCGCGGCGACCGAGTCGTTCAACCAGCGGAACGGCAACGCGTCGCTGGAGGAGGCAGCCGCTCGGGTGGAGCGGATCCTCGCCGTCGCCGACCGGCCCTCGACCGCGACGATCAGCTGTTCGTTCAGCTGCCCGTTCGAGGGCGACGTCGATCCGGGCGTCGTCGCCGGTCTCGCCGATCGGCTCGTCGGAGCCGGCGCCGGCGAAATCGTCCTCGCCGACACGATCGGCGTGGCGACGCCGCGCCCCGTCGCCCGCCTCGTCGAGCGCGTCTCGATCCTGGGCGTGCCCGTCGGCGGTCACTTCCACGATACGCGTCACACCGGTGTCGCGTGCGCATGGGCGGCGGTCGAGGCAGGAGCGACCGTGCTCGACGCGTCCGTTGGCGGCCTCGGCGGCTGCCCATTCGCCCCGCGGGCGACGGGCAACGTCGCCACCGAGGATGTCCTTTACCTGCTCGACCGCGAGGGCGTTGAGACCGGGGTCGACCTCGAGGCGCTGATCGGCGTCGCGAAGTGGCTCGAGCAGCTCCTCGGCCGCGAGCTACCCGGCCGCGTCTACCGCGCCGGCCCCTTTCAAGCCAAGTAACAGTCTGTTGCAAGGTGTCGCCGGCTCGACGAGCGGCTTCCCGCCGCCAAGTAACAGTCTGTTACTTGGCGGGAGGGACCCGGACGACGCCCGCCGTGGCGAGGTCGTCGATCTCCTGCTCGTCGTAGCCGGCTTCGGCGAGGATCTCGCGACTGTGCTCCCCGAGCAGCGGTGGCGCCGAGCGGTAGCGCACGCGTTCGCCGTCGGCCGAGAACGGCGGGGACAGAAGCTCGCGGCCGCCGAGCTCCTGAAGGATCCCGAGCGCCTGGAGCTGCTCCTCCTGCGCGACGGCTTTCAAGTCGTTGACCGGCGAGGCGGGTACGCCCGCCTTGCGGAGTCGGTCGAGGAGCTCGGCCGTCGCCCGCGTCGCGATCCGTGCCTGTAAGAGCGGGATCAGCTTCTCCCGGTTCTCGACGCGGAGAGGGTTCGTCGCGAAGCGTGAGTCGGTCGCGAGCCCGGGCGCGTCCAACGCGCCGCAGACCTTCGCGTACAGACGGTCGTTTGCCGCCACGATCATCAACTCGCCGTCGGCGGTCTCGAACACTTCGTACGGCACGATCAGCGGAAAGGCCGTGCCGTGACGGCCCGCCGGAGCGCCACCGGCGAGGACGTCGACGAGCTGGTATGGCACGAGCGAGAGCGCCGTCTCGTAGAGCGACAGGTCGAGCGTGCGGCCCTGTCCCTCGTGCAGGGCGGCCACGATCGCTAGAGCAGCCCAGACGCCCGTACCGATGTCGATCAGCGAGACGCCGACGCGGACGGGCGGTCCGTCGGCCTCACCCGTGACGCTCATGATCCCCGTGGCGGCCTGCAGCAGCGGGTCGTACCCGGGCTCCGACGCAAGCGGACCGGTCTGGCCGAAAGCGCCGATCGTCGCGTAGACGAGACGCGGGTTGCGTGCTCGGAGCGCGTCGGCTCCGACCCCGAGACGCTCGGCCGTGCCGGGCCGGAGGCTCTGCACGGCCACGTCTGCCCCCTCCGCCAGGCGCAGCAGCGCCTCGAGCCCCTGCGGCGACTTCAGGTCGAGGGCGAGCGATCGTTTACCGGCGTTCGCCGAGAAGAACATGACGCTCCCGCCCTCGAAGAAGCGCGGGCCCCACTCGCGCGCCTCGTCGCCTCGGGCGGGGTGCTCGATCTTGACGACGTCCGCGCCGAGCGCTCCGAGAATCTCGGTTGCGGTCGGTCCGGCGAGCGAGCTCGTCAGGTCGAGGACGCGGATGCCTGCAAGAGGCGCAAATGCCACGGGCTGCATCATCGCGACACCGGTGTCTGCGAGGATGCGGGAAGTGTTCGAGTCGATCGTCGATGCCGTCTCCGGCTCGGACTGGAGCTATCTGATCGTCTTTGCGATCGCGATGCTCGACGCGTTCTTCCCGCTCGTCCCGAGCGAGGCGACCGCGATCGCGGCCGGCGTCGTCGCCGGGACCGGCGGCCTCTCGGTCGAGTACGTCATCCTTGCCGCCGCGGCCGGAGCGTTCGTGGGCGACAACATCTCGTACGCGGGCGGCCACTTCCTCGGCGAACGCGTGACAAGGCGGTTCTTTTCGAGCGAGAAGTCTCAGAAGCGGTTGGCCTGGGCCGACCGGATGCTGCAGGAGCGAGGGTGGTACCTGATCATCGTCGCGCGCTTCATCCCAGGCGGGCGAACGGTGACGACCTTCACCGCCGGTTTCACGAACGCGATCAGCTGGCGGCGTTTCCTTCTCTTCGATGCGATCGCGGCGGCGATCTGGGGCTCCTACACCGTGCTGCTCGGCTACTTCGGCGGCAAGACATTCGAGGAGGAACCCTGGAAGGGGCTCCTACTCGCATTCGCGATCGCGCTTGCTGTTACGGCGGTGGTCGAGGTGGTGCGCCACCTACGGGCGCGCCGTGCCCACGCGTGAGACTCCACGTCACCGGCGGCACCGGCTACCTCGGCTCGGAGCTCGTCCGTCTGCGCCCGGATGCGTCGGCGCGGCGCGTCGAGATCCTCGACGCCGCCGCTGTCGAAGCGCTCTTCCGGCGCGTGCGGCCGGAGGTCGTCATCCACACGGCCTACCGCCAGGATGACACGGCGGTGAACAACCTGGGGTCCGAGAACGTGGCGCGCGCATCGGCAGCAATCGGGGCGCGGCTCGTGCACATGTCGAGTGACGTCGTCTTCGACGGCCGCAAGGGCGAGCCGTACGTGGAGGAGGACAGTGTCTCGCCGGTGACCGAGTACGGCTCGTCCAAGGCGGAGGCAGAGCGCCGTGTCGCTGCGATCCATCCGGACGCGCTCGTCGTGCGGACGTCCCTGATCGTCGGGGGCGCCGAGCCGTCGAAGCACGAGCTCGCCGCCAAGGGGCCCGCCACGTGGTTCACGAACGAGATCCGCTCGCCGGTGCAGGTGACCGACCTCGCGCAGGCCCTGCTCGAGCTCGCCGAGCTCGACGTCTCCGGGCCGCTGCACGTGGCGGGCGCCGACGGTCTCTCCCGTGCCGAGCTTGCCGAGCTGGTCGCTCGGCGCCCCGTCGCCACAGCCGAGGCGCCGCCGACGCGCCCGCTCGACTGCCGCCTCGATTCCGCCCGCGCGCAGGCCCTGATACACACGCGGCTGCGCGGCGTCCGCGAGGTGCTGGGATGACCGGCGCTGGGAGGAACCGCCTCGCCGACGAGACGAGCCCGTACCTCCTCCAGCACGCCGGAAACCCCGTCGACTGGTACCCGTGGGGCGAGGAGGCGCTGGCCCGCGCCCGGAACGAGGACAAGCCGATCCTGCTCTCGATCGGCTATGCCGCGTGCCATTGGTGCCACGTGATGGAGAACGAGTCGTTCGAGAGCGCCGCGACGGCGGCGGTAATGAACGAGCATTTCGTCAGCGTCAAGGTCGACCGAGAGGAGCGGCCCGATCTCGACGCCGTCTACATGGAGGCTGTCGTCGCCCTGACCGGGCAGGGCGGTTGGCCAATGACGGTCTTCCTGACGCCCACCGGCGAGCCGTTCTACGGGGGCACGTACTACCCGCCGGAGCCGCGGCACGGATTGCCGAGCTTTCGCCAGGTGCTCGAGGCGATCTCGGAGGCCTGGCGCGACCGCCGCGACGACGTCTCCCGCTCGGCCGGACAGCTCGTCGACGCGGTCAAGCGCTCGGCGGAGCTCAGACCCTCGAACGACCCGCTCACCGACTCGGTGCTCTCCGGGGCCAGCCGGGGTCTCGTGACGCAGTTCGAGCCGACCTACGGCGGCTGGGGTCGCGCGCCCAAATTTCCGAACGCGCCTGTGCTCGAGTACCTGCTCCGGCGGGACGACGACGCCTCCCGCGCGATGCTCGTGAAGACACTGGACGAGATGGCAGCGGGTGGGATGTACGACCTGCTCGGCGGCGGCTTCCACCGCTACTCCGTCGACGAGCGTTGGCTCGTGCCGCACTTCGAGAAGATGCTCTACGACAACGCGCTTCTCGCGGCGACCTATCTGCATGGCTGGGTCGTCACCGGCGACGAGCGCTACCGCGACCTCTGCCAAGCAACAGTCTGTTACTTGGTGCGCGAGCTCGCACTACCCGAGGGCGGGTTCGCCTCCGCGCAGGACGCCGACACGGATGGCGTCGAAGGCCTGACGTTCACCTGGACCGAGGACGAGGGCGTCCCGGCCGAGTTGCTGGAGCCGTTCGAGCACGGCCGCTCGATCATCCGCGGCGAGGTCGGCGAGGAGCTCCGCACGCGCCTGCTGGCAGAACGGGAGCTTCGCCCGAAGCCGCTTCGCGACGACAAGGCGATCGCGTCGTGGAACGGGCTCGCGCTCGCTGCCCTCGCTGAGGCTGGGCGGCGGCTCGAGCGGCGCGACTGGA
>JALYRA010000168.1 GCA_030855545.1 Actinomycetota bacterium
CGGCTTCGGCTGGCGCTGGGGCCGAATGCACGAGGGAATCGACCTCGCCGTCGGCAACGGAACGCCGGTCGTCGCGTCGGCCTCCGGCGTCGTCATCGTGGCCGGCTGGATGGGCGGTTACGGCAACGTCGTCGTCGTCGACCACGGCGGCGGCGTCTCGACTGCGTACGCGCACAACACGGGCGTCACGGTCGGCGTCGGGCAGTCCGTCGCCCAGGGGCAGCTGATCGCGTATTCGGGAAACACCGGCAACTCGACTGGCCCGCACGTGCACTTCGAGGTCAGGGTGAACGGCTCTGCGGTCGACCCGCTCGGGTACCTGTAGCGGCCGTATCTCGCTCCCGCTCGAGATCGTTTACTCTTTGTAAGTAGAAAACGATGTCACTCCGAGGATGTCGTTTCCTCGTCTCCCGACGCGCATCCGGCTGCCTCCTGGGCGGCCGGATGCTTTATGCGGCGCGGTAGGCGTCGCCCGTCAGATACGCAGGCAGTTCCTCGCTTGCGACGACGTGCAGGTCGGGCAGCGAGCGCCAGCGCTCGTCCAGCCCGAGCCCGTACCCGGCGAACAGCTCGTCGGGCACCGTGAAGCCGACGCGGTCGAGCGGAATGTCGTCGACCAGGCGCCGGTAGGGCCGGTCGAGCAAGGTCACCGCCGAGAGGCTCGCAGGCTCGCGCAGCGAGAGCGTCCGCGAGAGGTAGTTCAACGTCAGTCCGGTGTCGACGACGTCCTCGACGAGGATCACGTGGCGGCCGACGATCGAGACGTCGAGGTCCTTCAGTAGCTTGACTGCACCGGCACCGCCGCTCGAATAGGCGGCGAGCTCCAGGAAGTCGATCCCGTGCGGGACCGGCAGCGCCCGCGAGAGGTCGGCGAGGAAGACGACGCTCGACTTCAGCGGCGCGACGAGCAGCGGCTCGCGGCCGACGTAGGCCGCAGCAAGGTCGACGCCGAGCTCCGCGACGCGGCGAGTGATCTCGTCGCGCGTCAGATAGACCTCCCCGATCGGGTGGCCGTCGGCCGCGAGGCGCCCGGCTAGGCTGCGAGGTTCAGTCGTAATCGCTGGGCGAGGCGCTCGATGTCGCGCCGGTAGAAGAGCTTGACCTTGACGTCTGGATACTGGCGCCTCAACTCCCGCAGCTTCCGGTTCTTCCGGGTCACGAGCGACTGGCGCATCACCGTCACCTCCACGTACAGACCCTGCTCCGGGAGGTAGAAGTCGGGCGTGAAGGCACTCGTGACGCGGCCGTCCGCGTCTCGCTCGAGCACGAACGTCGTCGGCTCGTATTCCCACGGAACGCCGTAGAAATCGAGCATCTTCGCGCACTCGAGCTCGACCTCGTTGACGAATCTGGGCGGGTTCGAACCGGCGAACGCGCGAAACGCGGGCTGCTGCGCTGGCACGACCTTCAAGGTATCGATCAGCTCGGACGGCCTATGCTCTCGGCATGTCCGACCCGGCCGTCGAGAAGGCGTTCACGATCGCGCATCTCTCCGATCTCCACTGCGGCGGCCAGTACTTCGTTCCCGGACTGCTCGAGCGCGCGATCGCCGAGATCAACGACCTGAGGCCGGACATCGTCGTCTGCTCCGGCGACCTGACCACGTTCGGCTTCAAGCACGAGTACGAGGAGGCGCGCCGCTACCTCGACAAGGTCGAGTGCGAGGCGATGGTGGTGATCCCGGGCAATCACGACTCCCGCAACGTCGGCTACGTCCACTTCGAGGAGCTCTTCGGCGAGCGCAACTCTGTGCTGCGGGTCGGGCCGGCGACGGTCGTCGCTGTCGACTCGACCGAGCCCGACCTCGACCACGGCCAAATCGGCCGCGGGCGCTACCGCTGGATCGAGGAGCAGTTCGCGCAGGGCGACTCGCGGCTGCGGATCTTCGTCTGTCATCACCATCTGCTGCCGGTCCCGGGGACGGGCCGCGAACGCAACGTGATCTACGACGCGGGCGACACGATCGAGACGCTCCAGCGCGCCGGCGTGCAGCTCGTCCTCTCCGGCCACAAGCACGTCCCGTATGCCTGGAAGCTCGAGGACCTCTTCGTGGTCAACACGGGCACGGTCTCCTCGCTGCGGCTGAGAGGAAACACGCGTCCCTGCTACAACGTCGTCGAGGTGACGGGCAGCCACGTCGCAGTCTGGCGCAAGCACCCGTTCCACGGCCAGGAGCGGATCATCCAGTTCTCGCTGGACACGTTCGAGTACGAGAAGTACACGGGCCGGATCGAGGACGAAGTGACGACCCGCTCGTGACCCAGCGTGCTGTTGCCCTGATCGACGGCGAGCACTACGCGCCGGTCGTCAAGGCCGCGCTCGAGGAGCTCCCGTACGACTTCGTCGCAGCGCACGTCGTCGGCGGCACCGAGAAGCTCCGCGACGACAACGACTACGGCGTCCAGCTCGCGGACGATCTCGACGCTGCGCTCGACGAGCACCGGCCCGAGCTCGTGTTCGACCTCTCCGACGAGCCGATACTCGGGCCGAAGGAGCGGTTCCGGCTCGCGAGCCGCGTGCTCGCCGCCGGCCTACCGTACGTGGGTGCCGACTTCCGCTTCGACCCACCCGTGCTCGAGCCGTTCGCGCTGCCGTCGATCGGGATCATCGGGACGGGCAAGCGCGTCGGGAAGACCGCGATCACCGCGCACGCGGCGCAGCTCTACGCGAAGGACCGGCGGGTTGTCGTCGTCGCGATGGGCCGCGGCGGGCCGCCCGAGCCCGAGGTCGCGTCGGTATCGCCCGATGTCGACGCACTGCTCGAGCTGTCGCGTTCCGGCCGGCACGCTGCTTCCGACTACCTGGAGACGGCGGCGCTCGCAGGCGTCGAGACCGTCGGTTGCCGGCGGTGTGGCGGTGGGCTCGCCGGCTCGGTCGCCGTCTCGAACGTGCGCGAGGGCGCGAAGCTCGCGCTCGAGCTCGATCCCGACCTCGTCATCTTCGACGGCAGCGGTGCCGCGATCCCGCCGATCCAGACCGGGCGGCGGATCCTCGTCGTCAACAGCGCAATGGATCCGGACGTCGCAACCGGCTACCTGAACGAGTACCGCCATCTCGTCTCCGATCTTGTGATCCTGACGATGGCCGAGCGCGGCACGGGCTGGGAGGAGTTGCACGGTCGCGCCCTCGCGCTCGCGCCGGCCGCGATCCCGGTCGTTCTCCGGCCGAAGCCGGTGGCCGATGTCTCCGGGCGGACGGTGGCATTCTTCTCGACCGCACCCTCGTCCGCGCACGACGGCTTTAGGGCGCACCTGAGCGAGGCTTACGGCGCCGATGTCGTCCACGTCTCGGGCGCGCTCGCCGACCGCGCGACGCTGCGGAAGGAGCTCGAGCAGGTGCAGGCGGACGTCTTCCTCGTCGAGTTGAAGGCGGCAGCGATCGACGTCGTCGCCGAGGCGGCGAGCGAGCGTGGAGTGGATGTCGTCCTCGCCGGCAGCGACGTCATTCCGGTGGACGGTCAAGATTTCGATGCCGAGCTGCTGCGTCTCGCCCAGGAGGCAAGCGGCGTAGGCTCGGCGGAGCCGCCAGGAGCGGAGGTGCCGGCTCCGCCGGCGCCGGAGCGGGAACAGTGAGCGAGCGGCGAAAGGGGGAGCGCGACTTCCTTGGGAGCGCCGAGACGCCGTACTCCAAAGGCTTGCTGGCGCGCGCGCTGACGGCGGTCGGCGTGAGGGAGGAGCAGGCCTACGAGCTTGCCCGCCGCACGGACAGCGATCTCGCCGCGCGGGGCGAGGTCTCCGTCGACCTCGAACGGCTTCGAGAGCTCGCGGCGGACGTGCTCGGCGAGCAACAGGGTTCGCGTGCGGTGCGCCAGCTGCGCCGGTTCCGTGACCTGCAGGAGCTCGATCTGCCGTTGATCATCCTCGTCGGCGGCGGCACCGGGACGGGAAAGTCCACTGTCGCCACGGAGGTTGCCTATCGACTCGGGGTGACGCGTGTCACGTCGACCGACTTCGTCCGCCAGACGATGCGAGCGTTCTTCGCCAAGGAGTTCATGCCGTCGATTCACTACTCGAGCTTCGAGGCGGGACTCGGCCTGTCGAAGGCGGAGGAGGAGGAGTCGGGCGACGCGGCGCTGCTCGGGTTCCTCGACCAGACGCGCAACGTGCTCACCGGCGTCGAGGCGGCGCTGCAACGGGCGCTCGACGAGGGTTGGTCGATGGTGCTCGAAGGTGTGCATCTCGTACCCGGGATGATCGCGACCGAGCTGCGCGGGGCACTCGTCGTCCAGTGTCTGCTCGCGATCCGGGACGAAGAGATCCACCGGACTCACTTTTGGATCCGCGACGCAACCTCCGACGGCGTCCGGCCCTCCGACCGCTACCTGTCCGGCCTGCCCGAGATCAGGATGATCCAGGAGTACCTGCTCGACCGGGCCGCGCGGTACGACGTGCCGGTGATCGAGAACGAGTCGCAGAGCGCAGCGGTGGGCGCCGTGATGAACCTCGTGCTCGAGCAGGCCGAGCGCGTCGCGCAGGGGAGCCCGTCGTGAGCGAGGGCGTGTTCCTCGGGTGCCCCTGCGTCCTCTTCGCCCGCTCGACAGAGTGGGCTGCGCTCGCAGCCGCTCGATGGCTCGGGCGTGACGACCAGGAATCGGCCGAGAATGCGGCCGAGGGCGCGCTGCTCGCCGGGCTCTCGCAACTGCCGATCTCGGGGACCGTGGTGATCGGCCCCAACGACGGTGATCTGCTGCCCGTCGGGTCGGAGGTCGGCGCCGGCGGAGAGGCTTTCGACCTGGCGGTCGACCCGCTGGAGGGTCGCGGTGTCGTCGCGCGCGGCGGCACCGGAGCGATGTCGATGATCGCAGTCGGCGCTCCCGGATCGCTGATCCGGCTGCCCGACATGTACATGCGCCGGATGGCCGTCGGCCCGCGCGCCCGGGGTCGCATCGACCTCACCCGCCCGATGGCGGAGAACGTGAACGCGATCGCGGACGCGTTCGACCGGAACACCAACGACATCACCGCGCTCGTCCTCGACCGGCCACGGCACCACGACTTGATCGAGGAGATCCGATCGGCCGGCGCGCGGATCAAGCTGATGCAGGACGGTGACGTCACCGCCTCGATCTCCGCCGCGATCCGCGGCACGAACGACCACCTTGCCGTCGGGATCGGCGGCACGCGCCAGGCGATTCTCTCCGCGGCTGCGCTCCGCTGCCTCGGCGGCGAGCTGCAGGCTCAGCTCTGGCCGACGACGCGCGCCGAGATCGACGATGCCGTCGAGCATGGGATCGAGGACGTCAACCGCGTCTTCTCCTCGGAGGACCTGGCCTCCGGCGAGGTGATCGTCGTCGCGACCGGCGTCTCGAACGGCGACCTTCTCCGCGGCGTCCGCTTTCTTGCCGACAGCGCCCGGACGCACTCGCTCGTGATGTGCATGCGCTGCAACTGGGTGCGCTTCTCCGAGTCGATCCACTTCTTCGCCCGCGACCGGAAGGAAGAGGTCCGCCTGCTCGGCTGACGCCAAGTAACACTTTGTTACTTGGCTACACTGCACGCATGGTCGACCGCGAGCAGATCGTCAACGCGCTGCACACGGTTGAAGACCCGGAGCTCGGGATGGACATCGTCGAGCTCGGCCTCTTTTACGACGTCGAGATCGACGGGCCCAAGGTGAAGGTGATCCACACGCTGACCTCGATGGGCTGCCCTGCCGGCCAGATGATCCAGGAGTCGATCCACGACGCTGCCGCATCGGTCGAGGGCGTGGACGAGGTCGAGGTCGAGCTGACGTTCGATCCTCCCTGGACGCCGGACAAGATGTCCGAGGACGCGAAGTTCATCCTCGGCTTCGGTTAGGCCCCTAGCCCGGAATCGTCAGCACGATCTTGCCGAGCTGGTCGCCGCGCTCCAACCGCTCGTGGGCGGCGCGGGTCTCCGAGAGCGGGAAGGTCGAGTCGACGTGCACGCGGACGCGCCCCGAGCGCACGAGCTCGTAGGCTCCGAGGAAGTCGTCGCGCGTCCCCATCGTCGAGCCATAGATGGTCAGCTGTTTCCACCAGAACCGGTGCAGCTGCGCCGGCGGGTTCGGACCGGTTGTCGCGCCGCAAACCGTTACGCGTCCGCCCGGCTTCACCGCCGCGAGAGAGTCCTTCCAGGTTGCTTCCCCGACCGTCTCGACGACGACGTCGACGCCGCCGCATTCCTTCGCCGCCGCGAGGACGTCGCCGGTCGCGTGATTGACCGCGACGTCCGCGCCCCATTCGCGCGCCCGCACGAGCTTCTCGTCCGATGAGGAGGTGACGAGCGTCTTCGCACCGATCGCGCGCGCAATCTCGAACGCCGCCGTCGCGACGCCGCCGCCGATCCCCCAGATCAGCACCCATTCACCTTCCTGCAACTGAGCCTTCGTCACGAGCATCCGGTACGCGGTCTCGTAGACGAGCGGGAACGCCGCCGCGGTCTCGAAGTCGAGCGCGTCGTCGAGCGGAAACACGTTCTCCTCGGGCACCGCGATCAGCTCGCAATGCGTCCCGTCCGTGTGCTCGCCGATCACGCCGATCGTGGCGCCGTGCTCGAGGCCGGGGTTGATAACGACGCGCTCGCCGGTGTCGAGACGGACGCCCGCACCGTCCGCACCGAGG
>JALYRA010000180.1 GCA_030855545.1 Actinomycetota bacterium
CCCCCCCCCCCACGTCTGTCTATGGACTTCACCCTCACCTCCGAGCAGGAGCTGATCCGGGCCTCCGCCCGCGAGCTCTGCACACGTGAGCTCCTACCGCACGCCCAAGCCTGGGACGAGGCCGAGGAACTGCCGCGCTCGCTCGTCTCGACGCTCGCCGAGGCGGGCTTCCTCGCAGCGGGCCTCCCGGAGGAGCTCGGTGGAGGCGGCCTCGACTCCGTCTCGTACTGCCTGCTCTGCGAGGAGCTCGGCAAGGCCGACTCCTCGGTGCGCGGGATCGTCTCCGTCTCGAACGGCCTCTTCGGCAAAACAGTGGCGAAGTGGGGGACGGAGGAGCAGAAGCAGGCTCTGCTGCCGCGGCTCGCGAGCGGAGAGGGACTCGGCTGCTACGCACTCACCGAACCCGGCTGCGGCTCCGATGCGGCTGCGCTTGCGACGCGCGCCGAACCAGACGGAGACGGTTGGAAGCTCACAGGCTCGAAGGTCTTCATCACGCTCGGCTCATGGGCGGAGACGGCGATCGTCTTCGCGCGGACCGGTGGCGAGGGGCCGAAGGGGATCAGCGCCTTCCTCGTCCCGACCGCGAACGAGGGTTTCTCAGCGCATCCGATGAGAGGCAAGCTCGGCCTCCGCGCTCAGGACACCGCCGAGCTCTCCCTGGACGGCGTGCGCGTTCCGGCCGAGGCGATGCTCGGCGCGGAGGGCGAAGGCTTCAAGGTGGCGATGTCGGCGCTCGACAACGGCCGCATCTCGCTCGCCGCCGGGTGCGTCGGGATCGCGCAGGGCTGCCTCGACGCATCCGTGGGCTACGCGCAGGAGCGCGAAGCGTTCAAGAAGCCGATCGCCGCCTTCCAACTCGTGCAGCAGCTGCTCGCCGAGATGCACGTTGAGACCGAGGCGGCTCGGCTCCTCACCTGGCGAGCCGCCGCGCTCGCGGACGCTGGTACGCCGTATACAACGGAGGCCGCCGTCGCGAAATGGTACGCGAGCGAGGCTGCCGTCCGCGCGGCGAACGCCGCCGTCCAGGTGCTCGGCGGCTACGGCTACGTCGACGAATACCCTGTCGCGAAATACCTGCGCGATGCCCGCGTCACCACCCTGTACGAGGGCACGAGCCAGATCCAGACCCTGATCGTCGGCCGCGCCCTCACCGGAACAAGCGCCTTCACCTAAGGAGACTCGAATGCCCGAAGCAGTCATCGTCAGCGCCGTCCGTACTCCGATCGGACGTGCGGGCAAGGGATCTCTGATGGACGTGCGACCCGACGACCTGCTCGCGTTCGCGATCAAGACGGCGGTCGAGCAGGCTGAGGGGCTCGACCCGAACGAGATCGTCGACGTGATGGTCGGCTGCGGCTTCCCGCAGGAGAAGCAAGGCATGAACCTGGCCCGCCGCGCTGTCCTGCTGGCCGGCCTGCCGAAGCGCGTTCCCGGCACGACCGTGAACCGCTTCTGCGCGTCCTCGCTCCAGACCGCGCGGATGGCGTTCCACGCGATCAAGGCGGGGGAGGGGGATGTCTACATCGCGGCCGGAGTCGAGTCGATCTCGCAGGTGGACGGCTATCCGAAAGACGCGGAGGAGCTGCACCCGAAGCTCGTCGGCGAGGGTGCGATCGCGAACGTCTACATCCCGATGGGCCTGACCGCCGAAAATGTTGCGGAGCATTACGACGTCTCGCGGGACGACATGGATCGCTTCGCGCAGCGCTCGCAGGAGCGCGCGGTCGCGGCGCAGGAGTCCGGTTTCTTCGCGCGCGAGCTGACGCCCTACACGAAGGAGGACGGGACAGTCGTCTCGGCGGACGACGGGCCGCGGCCGAGCTCGACGTTCGAGAAGCTGCAGGAGCTGCAGCCGGCGTTCGTGCCGGACGGCAAGGTCACGGCCGGCAACTCGTGCCCGCTGAACGACGGCGCCGCCGCGCTCCTGATCATGTCCGAGGAGCGGGCGAGCGAGCTCGGCCTGAAGCCGAAGGCGCGCATCATCGCCTCCTCGGTGACCGGGCTCGACCCCGAGATCATGGGCGTCGGTCCGATCGACGCCGTCAAGGCGGTGCTCGAGCGCGCCGGCATGACGATCGACAACGTCGACGTGATGGAGCTGAACGAGGCCTTCGCGGCGCAGGTGATCCCCGTCTGCCGCGAGGTCGGCGTCGATCCGTTCTCGGACAAGCTCAACCCGAACGGCGGCGCGATCGCCCTCGGCCATCCCTACGGCATGACCGGCGCCCGGATCATGTGCACGCTTCTGAACGACCTGGAGTCGATGGATCGGACGATCGGGCTCGAGACGATGTGCGTCGGTGGCGGGCAGGGCATGGCGATGCTCGTCGAGCGCCTGCGCTGAGCCTCGCCGCAACCGCCCAGCGGGTGGCCTCCGAGTGGGGGGTCGAGCTCGGCGAGCCGTTCGCGCTCTCTCGCTACTCCTACGTCGCACCTGCGGGCGACGACGCCGTGCTGAAGGTGCGCTCTCCCGAGGACGACGAGTCCGACGAGGAAGCCGAGGCGCTCGAGCTCTGGGCGGGCGAAGGGGCGGTGAGGCTGCTGCGCAC
>JALYRA010000191.1 GCA_030855545.1 Actinomycetota bacterium
GGCCTGCAACGCGGCGAACTGTCGGACGAGCCGAAGGTGCGCGACGCAGGAGCGCCTCCAGGCCTGCTCCTATGCGATGGCGCATCCGGACGACGTGCTCGTGCCCGCGTGCGTCCAGCACTCGATCCTGGATCCGATGGAGAACCTGCAGCTTCAGCAGCTGCTGCCGCTCAGCAACGGGGCGGGGACAGGCACAGCCGATCGAGAAGCTCCTCGTACGCCATGACGCCGACGCCGGCCACGGCGGGCACTCGATGGTGAAACCGGATGGCGGTCGGCACGCTGACGACGTCGTAGCGCTCCGCCGCACGCGGGGCGGCATGCATGTCGATGCGCACGACGGTCAACGCGGGGAAGTCACGAGCGAGGCGCTCGAAGGCCGGGGTCATCGCGCAGCACGGCGCTGACGACGAACGCCAGAACACGACCACGGCGTCGCGACAGCTGTCACCGGTCACCCACCGCAGCGAGCGCTCGACGACGACAGGCAGCGCAGATGAGGGGGAGGGAGACGGCGGTCGATCCCGCCGCCGCGTTCCGAACCACGGATTGCCCATGCACGTCTGACCCCCGGAGCAGCCGGGTGATTCGCGGGTGAACCGTCTTTCGCACCGCACGGGTCAGAGGTCTGTGCTCGGCCCGAGATTCCACCTCGATCACATGTTCTCCAGGCGCCGCCTGTCGGCCTACGTCGACGGCGAGCTCGACCCCGATGAGCGTCGCCGCGTGGCTCGCCACGTCGAGGAGTGCGAGGACTGCGGCCGCGCCGAGCGGTCGCTGCGCAGGCTCATCGGCGGACTGCGTCTGCTGGGCGGAGGTCGCCCGCCGACGCTGGCCGATGACGCGATCGAGCGTGTCCGCGCGGCTGATGGGCCGGCAGAGCGCGCCCGGAGCGCGTGACATGCCTGCCGCGCCGCCTGGCGGAGCGAGCGCTGGCAAGCTGTGGGGCGGTGCGACACATGGATCGTCGAAAGGCCTCGGCAGCGTGAGTGGCGTCATGCCTCACGCAGAGGAGCAGGCTCTCGTCGCGCGTGCAAAGGCCGGCGACCGGCACGCGTTCGAGGTGCTCGTCCGCCAAAACGCCGACCGTCTGTACGCCGTCGTCCTGCGCTTCAGCCGGACCGAGAGCGACGCCGAGGAGGCCGCTCAGGAAGCCTTCGTCCGCGCCTGGCGCAGCCTCCCCCGGTTCCGCAGCGACTCGCGGTTCTTCACGTGGCTGTACCGGATCGGCGTCAACGAGGCCAAGCGGATCGCCGAGCGCTCGCCGAGCGCCGCCACCGTCGTGTCGGTCGAGGAGCGCCCGGTCGACGACATCAGCGACGACCAGCCGGGTCCCCAACCGCGTGCCGAGCAGTCGGAGTTACGCGACGTCCTCGAGCAGGCCGTGCGCCGCCTGCCGGAGAAGTTCCGCGCACCGGTCGTGCTGCGCGACATCGAAGGTCTCTCGACGACCGAGGCGGCCGACGTGCTGGGTCTTCACGAGGCGGCGTTCAAGAGCCGGCTGCACCGCGGCCGCATGGCGCTGCGGCGCGACGTCGCCAACTACGTGCTGGGCGAGGACGTCGACGCGCTGCCCGCCGCGCGCTGACAGGCGCCCGCCGGGGTATCGTGAGGTCTGTGCTCCGGCAGATGCTCGACCACCGCTTCACGAAGGCCCATGCGTCCGAGTACCTCGACGGCGACCTGCCGCCGACGGGCCGCAGCCGCGTGGAGCGCCACACCTCGGTGTGCCCGCAGTGTCGCGAGCTGATCGCGTCGCTGCGCCGGATGCTCGACGCGTTGCCGGCGCTCGGCGCCACGCGGCAGCCCACGGTCGCCGACGGGATCGTCGAGCGGCTTCGGCGCGAGGACTGACGCGCGAAGGTCGACGCGCGTTCTCGTCAGAACTCGAGCCGCTCGAGTCCCTTGAGGAAGGCTTCGCTGAACGTGGGGAACTGCGCGACGGTGTCGAGCAGAACCGCCAGCGGCGTGCGCGTCTTGACGGCGAGCGCGGCTTGGTGGATCCCCTCGCCGGCAAGCGGCGCCACCGCCCACGCGCCCACGAGGACGCCGCGCCCGCGGTCGGCCACGAGCCCGAGTTCTCCCCGAGGATCCCGCTCGTATGTCCAAGGTCTGGCGATGACCTCCGGGAGGCTGACCCGCGACGTCACAACATCGAGATCCTGCTCGCGCGCCTGCTCCTGCGTCAGGCCCACGGCGGCGATCTCCGGGTCGCTGAAGACGACGCGTGGGATCGCCGAGTAGTCCGCTTCGGCAGTGCCCCCGGCGATGTCCGCCACGGCGATCCGCGCCTGGTACATGCCGACGTGCGTGAACGGCATGACCCCGGTCACGTCGCCGATGGCCCAGACGCCGTCAGCCGCGCGGCAGCGCCCGTCGATCGGTACGCCCTGCGGGCCCGGCTCCACGCCGACGTTCTCGAGGCCGATGCCCTCGACGCGTGCCGTGCGGCCGGTGGCGACCAGCACCTCATGACCGGTCACCTCGTCGCCGCCGGCGAGCGCGACGACCCGACGCGCCCCGTCGCGACGCACACGCTCGGCACGGGCACCGAGGCGCACGTCGATGCCCTCCTCGGCGAGGACCTCGCCGATCAGCTCTCCGACCGCGGGATCCTCCCGGTTGAGGAGCCGGTCGGGCGATTGCACGAGCGTCACGTCGACGCCGAATCGGCGAAAGAGCTGCGCGAGCTCGACGCCGACCGGGCCGCCTCCCAGGACGACGAGGCTGGAGGGGAGCTCGCTGACGGTCGTCGCTTCCCGGTTGGTCCAGTAGCCGGCCTCCTCGAGTCCGTCGATCGGCGGGATCACCGGGTCGCTGCCTGTGGCGATCACGATGCGCTCGGTCTCCAGAACGCGGTCGCCGACCTCGACGCGGCCGGGTCCGGCGATCCGTGCCGCGCCTTTGATCACGGTGACCCCTTGGCGCTCGTAGCCCTCCACCTGCTCGCTGTCGTCGAGCTGGCGGATCATGAAGTCCCTGTAGGCGGCCACATCGGGCCAGTGCTGCTCCGGCTCGTCGACGCCGGCGGCGCGCCGCGCCCCGGCGCGCGCCTCTGGCGTGCGCAGGAGTGTCTTCGACGGGATGCATGCCCAGTAGGCGCACTCGCCGCCGATGAGCTCGCGCTCGGCGAGCGCCACGCGCAGCCCTTGCTCGGCAAGTCGCGAGACGGCCACCTCGCCGGCGGGGCCTGTCCCGATCACCACGGCGTCGAAATGCTCTTGCATGAAGCCCCCTGTGGTCGTTCGTCGTACGACCCGACAGGGCCGGCGAACGGTTCGCGTCGCGCGTCAACCGGTCGAGAACGTCGAGGCGAAGACCGTGAAGCTCAGCAGGAAGGCCGCCCCCACCGCCGTGAACAGCGCTCCGAAGAAGAGGTTCGTGCGCGCCTCGTCGAAGCGGCCCTGCAGGCGAGCGCCGATCTGCGCGCCGGCCACCGCACCGGGCACGGCCCACACGACGAGGTCCCACGGGATCGCCGACAATCCGCCGTCGAGCGCGAGGAGGACGAGGTGGGTCAGTGCGGCGCCGGTTACCGTGGCGGCGACCACGAGCGTCGACGTGGCGGCGGCGACCGCGACCGGCATGCGGATGCGCCGCACGAGGTTCGGCATTGTCGCCTCGCCGACGCCTGTCGAGATGAGCCCGGCGAGGAACGCGCCCAAGCCGCTGAGCGCGCGCGTGCCTCGCTCGCCATGGGGCCGGTAGCTGTACGTTGAGCCGTCGGCGGCGGTGACCGTGCGGATGCCGCCAGTGTCGCGCGCGTTGTCCGACAGCCGGCGCGGCGCCGGCTTCGGCGGCGTGACAGCTGGCCTCTGAACGTGGACGGAGGGAGATCGCCGCTCGCGCCGCGCCTCGGCCACGAGCACCGCTGCGACGCCGAACATGACGAGCCCGTAGATCGCCTTGAGCGTCGACGCGGGCGCCTCCTTCGCCAGGAGCGCGCCGACGATGGCGAGCGGGACGGTCACGACGACGACCTTCCTCACGAGGCGATAGTCGGGCAGGCGACGGCGCGTGTAGCCGACGACGCCGGAGCCGAAGCCGAAGGTCTCCAGGAAGAGTGCTGATCCGATCGCCTGGACGGCGGTGAGGGTCGGCACGTTGAGCAGCGGAAAGCCGATCAGGAAGACCGGCGTCAACAGGGCTGCGCCGCTGATGCCGCTGAACATCGCCACGGACGCCACGGCGACACAGACCGGCAGCATGAACCAGTAGACCGTCCAATCCATCGTGCGGTTCGACCCGCGGGAGCGGGGACGGGTTCACCCGAACGTGCCCGAACCCATCGCCGTCCGGGTGGGTCCAACTGGCACATGGCCGCTCTGCACCGGTACGTCTCGGAGACACCACCCCGCGCGTCGCGCGTCCCTTACCCCGTGACGGTGGCGGCGTGGTGGATCTTCGGGGTGGCGCTCTTCGCCGCGCCGCCGATCCTGCTCGTCGTCGCCGTGGCGCTGGCTGCGGGCGTGATCGGCCGCTGATGCGACACCGCTCGGTTCAGCGTCGGCTCTCGCGGTACCTCGATGGGGAGCTGCAGGGTCGCCAACGCCAGCGGGTCGAGGCGCACCTTGCGAGATGCCCGGACTGCGGCCGCGTGTTTCGCACGCTCACCGTGCTCGTCGGCCGTCTGCACGTTCTGCGCGGCGGGCCGGACGGTCGTGTGGCCGACCGGGTCATCAGGCGGTTGAGCCGCGATGCGGATTGACGTGCGCTCGCTCCGCGATCTCGACGACGAGGTCCTCGTCGATCGTTCGCGAGGGCGGGACCGGGCGGCCTTTGAGGAGCTCGTGCGTCGTTACGCGGACCGCCTCTACGCGGTTGTGCTGCGGCTCTGCACGGACGCCCACGAGGCCGAGGAGGTCACGCAGGAGGCGTTCTTGCGGGCGTGGCGCGGCATCGAGCGCTTCGAGGACCGCAGCCAGTTCTTCACGTGGCTGTATCGGATCGGTGTCAACGAGGCCAAGCGCCGGTCGCAGCGCCGGCCTCCCGCCGGTCAGGTGCTCTCGCTCGACCAGGATCCCGTCGCCGAGGCACCCGATTGGAGCGAGGCTCCTGAGCTGCGCGCGGAGCAGGGTGACGTGCGCCGGGTCCTCGAGCAGGCGGTTCGTACGCTGCCGCCCGACTACCGCGCGCCGCTGATCCTCCGCGACGTCGAAGGGCTCAGCACCGCCGAGGCCGCCGCGATCATGGAGATCGGCGAGGCGGCGTTCAAGAGCCGGCTGCATCGGGCTCGCCTCGCGGTTCGCCGGGCACTCGACGAGTACTTCCTCGAGGCGAACGGCGAGGCGGGCTGATGCGTGCCTGGTGGAAGCGGCGCCGCTTCATGCGCGAGCACGCTTTCGCGTCTCCGCGGCTCTCGCACCATCTCGACGGTGATCTCGACGATGACGACGCGCACCGAGTCGCCGATCATGTCTCCCGCTGCCCGGAGTGTCAGCGCGTTCTGCGCACGCTCCGCCAGAGCGTGGAGAGCCTGTTGGGGCTGGGCGCCGAGGTCCCCGCCGGCGTCGCCGACCGGGTGATCGCCCGGCTTCGCGCGGCGGGTTGAGAGCGCCGCGGCGCCACTCAGTGGTAGAGGCCGATGACGGCGAGCAGGACGACGACGAGGACGCAGCCGCCGAAGAACAAAGACGCGTACCAGAGGCGCCGGAGATCCGCCTCCAGATTCGTCTCGTCCTCCGGCGGCCGGTCCCTGCCGCTCACGCCGCGGAGCGTGCCGTCGCTCCGAGCGGTGCGGGGGTACGCCGCGCGTGCGCCGTCTCGACGCGCTCCAGCGCCGACGCGAAGAACGGCACGAGCAGCAGGCCGTAGACCGCGTGGATGAACAGCTCGAACAGCTGATTCGGACCCTCCTGGAACCACTCGAAGAACACGCGCCCGAGGATCTGGAAGTTCACGAGGTATAACCCGATCCCGAACGCGAGCGCGCCGAGGAGGACCGCTCGCGGGCCCCGCAGCAGCGGGACCACGAGGGCGAACGCGACGCCGAACAGCGCCGACAGCGTCAGGTGGGTCACGAGGCCGACGCTGATGTTCTCCGGCGTCACCTCCGGTTTCTCCGTGAGGTTGAAGATGGTGGAGATGTCGAGCATCGGCGCAACCGCCGGCATGTCCTGGCTCGTCGCGAACGCCATGTTCGCGAGGAGGAACACGAGACCGGCGAACAGTCCGCCGATCACGCCACGCGAGACGCGTGACTCCAGTCCGTCGAGCAGTCCCCTGGCTTGCATACGGGTGTCTCCCTGTCGTTTGGCGAGTCGGCAGACTTCGACCCCCGGCGTCCCCGAACGGTTCAGCGTCAGGTGAACCGTCGGTGGGCGCCTCCGGTTCTCAGACCCTGGGCGCCCGAACGGCCTCGTTGATCGCCGATGCTCGACACCACCCTCCGCTCACATCTCACACCCCACCTCGACCGAGCGGCGGCCGTGCTCGACGCGCGCGGCGTGAGCCCGGGAGGAGTCACCGCGGTAGGGCTCCTCGTGGGGCTCCTTGCGTGCATCGCCGCTGCGCTCGGCGCCTGGATGCCGGCCCTCGCTCTCTGGCTGGCGAACCGAGGGCTCGACGGTCTCGACGGTGCGGTTGCGCGGCGGCGCGGGCCGACCGACCTCGGCGGGCTGATCGACTTCGTCGCGGACTTCGTCGTGTACGGCGGCTTCGTGGTCGGCGTCGCGATCGCGGTGCCCGACGCCCGCGTGGCGTGCACGGTCTTGTTGGCGGCCTACCTGCTCAACAACGTGGCGTTGTTGTCGTTCGGCTCGCTGGTCGAGAAGCGACGGCTGCCTTTCGGCGACGAGCGGTCGCTGCGCTTCACCTCCGGGCTGACCGAGGGCGCCGAGACGATCGTCGCCTACGCGGTCATCTGCGTCATCCCAGGGCAGGCGGCGGTCATCGCGTGGGTGTTCGCCGCCATGGTGCTCTTCACGGTCGCCCAGCGGCTCGTGCTCGCGCGACGCGTCCTCACCTGACGCGCGGCAGCCCCGGCGGCTCCTCGGCCGGCAACCGCCACAGGCGGTCGCGGGGAAGCTCGACGCGCACGCCTGCGCCGGCGGGCGGAGCCGCGTGAGGCGGAACGTGCGCCTCGAGCCGCTGCTCGCCGGCGTGCAGCGTGAGACGCACGTGCGTCCCCGCGTACACGGCTTCGCTGACGATCGCATGCAGAGGGCCTTCGTCCCCGACAGCGACATGCTCAGGCCGGATCGTGAACGCGACCGGGCCATCCCGACCGTCAGCCGGGACCCGATTTTCGCCGACGATCAGCTCGCCGCGCTCGACGACGCTGCGGAGGACGTTGGTCGCGCCGAAGAACCGGGCGACGGCCGCCGACGACGGGCGCTCGAAGAGCGTGTGGGGATCGTCGTGCTGGACGATGCGGCCCTCGAGCATGAGCGCGATCCGGTCGCCGAGCTCGGCGGCCTCGGCACGATCATGCGTGATCACGATCGTCGTGAGCGCCCGCTCGCGCTGGAGGCGGACGATGAGGCGCCGCAGGCCCTCGCGCCGGCTTGGGTCGAGGGCCGCCAGCGGCTCGTCGAGCAGGAGCAGCTGCGGCTCCGCGCACAGGGCCCGCGCCAGCGCGACGCGCTGCTGCTCACCGCCGGACAGCCCGCGGACGCCCCGGCCGGAGAAGCCGCCGAGGCCAACCTCGTCGAGGAGGGCCGCGGCGCGCTGACGACGCTCCAGCCGGCCCACCCTCGCGGCGCGGAGCGGGAAGGCCACGTTGTCGACGACGCTCAGGTGCGGCAACAGCCGGGGCTCCTGGAAGACCACGGCGACCTGGCGCCGATGCGAGGGAACGCCGTCCAGGGGCCGGTCACCCAGCGCGATCGATCCCGCGTCGAGCGGCTCGAGCCCCGCGATCGCGCGCAGCAGCGTGGTCTTTCCGGCGCCGGACGGTCCAACGAGCGCCGTCCGGGTCCCGGAGC
>JALYRA010000225.1 GCA_030855545.1 Actinomycetota bacterium
GGCCTGAGGTGGACACGGTCTACAACAACTTCACGGCGCTGAACACGCCCGAGGCACACCCGTCGCGCGACCCGCAGGACACGTTCTACGTCGACGACGACACCGTCCTCCGCACCCACACATCGCCCGGGCAGATCCGGGCGATGCTCTCGCAGGAGCCGCCGGTCTACGTCGTCTCGCTCGGCCGTTGCTACCGCCGTGACACCCCGGATCCGACGCACACCCCGACCTTCCACCAGGTCGAATGCCTCGCGGTCGACGAGGGAATCCGGCTCTCCGACCTTCGCGGCACCGTCGAGACGTTCTTTCGCGCCCTCTTCGGCGAGGAGCGCGAGGTGCGGATGCGAACGAGCTTCTTCCCGTTCACCGAGCCGTCGGTCGAGTTCGACGTCACCTGCTTCCTCTGCGGCGGTGCCGGTTGCAACGTTTGCAAGCAGTCGGGCTGGATCGAGATGGGCGGCGCCGGCATGGTCGACCCGAACGTCTTCGAGGCGGTCGGGTACGACCCCGAGGTTTGGAGCGGCTTCGCGTTCGGCTTCGGGATCGAGCGGATCGCGATGCTCCGGCACGGCTTCCCCGATCTGCGGCTGCTCTGGGAGAACGACCTGCGCTTCGCGAGACAGTTCTGATGCTCAGAGTCCCCGTCAGCTGGCTGCGCGAGTACGTCGACTTCACGCAGTCGCTCGAAGAGCTCGCGCAGCGCCTCGTGACGACGAGCTGCGAGGTCGACAGGATCGTCACGCGCGGCGTGCCTGATCTGGACGGCAACCTCGGCCGCTACCTCGTCGGCAAGGTCGTCGAGGCCGGCAAGCATCCAAACGCCGACCGGCTCCAGCTCTGCCGCGTCGACGTGGGGGAGAGCGTGCCGCGGCAGATCGTCTGCGGCGCCTGGAACTTCGGCGCGGGCGCCACCGTCGCAGTCGCGCTGCCGGGTGCGATCCTCCCGGACGGCCGCGAGCTCGGCGAGGCAAAGCTACGCGGCGAGACGTCGAGCGGGATGATCCTCGCCGAGGACGAGCTCGATCTCGGCGACGACCACAGCGGGATCATGCTGCTCTCCGACACGATCGCGGCCGGCACGCCGCTCGCGGACGTACTGCCGCTCTCCGAGACGGTGCTCGAGATCGAGACCGGCTTCAACCGGCCCGATCTGACGTCGATCTACGGAATCGCGCGTGAGGTCGCAGCCGTCACGCGCACCGAGCTCGCGCCGCCCCCGGGCGCGGACCCGTCGCCCGCGGGCGACGAGCCGGTCGCGGTGGCAATCGAGGACTTCGAGGGTTGCCCGCGCTACATCGGCCGATGCTTCCGCGGCGTGCAGCCCGGAGCCTCACCCGCGTGGATGCAGGCACGGCTCCTGGCAGCCGGGATGCGCCCGATCTCGAACGTCGTCGACATCACGAACTACGTCATGCTCGCGCTCGGCAGCCCGCTGCACGCGTTCGACTTCACGGGTCTCGCGGGCGGCCGGATCATCGTCCGGCGCGCGCATCCCGGCGAGGAGATGCAGACGCTCGACGGCGTTCTGCGGAAGCTCGTTCCCGGCGATCTCGTCATCGCCGACGGTGAGCGTCCGGTCGCGATCGCCGGGATCATGGGTGGTGAGGAGAGCGAGGTTCGGACGGAGACGACGGACGTGCTGCTCGAGGCGGCGAACTTCGATCCGCTGACGATCCTGCGCACGTCGCGGCGTCTGCGGCTCCGCTCGGAAGCGTCGACGCGCTGGGAGAAGGGCGTCGATCCGTACCTCGCCGAGCAGGCGGCCGTCTACGCGACGGAGTTCCTCGTCGGCCTGACGGGGGCGTCGTGGGTGGGGCACACGGACGAGAAGAACGAGCTGCCGCCGCGCCCCGTGGTGCGTCTGCTTCCCGACCGGGTCGATGCTCTGATCGGGATCGAAACGCCGGTCGCGGAGCAGCAGGAGACGCTCGAGCGGCTGGGCTTCGACGTCGCCGACGACCTGAGCGTCACCGTCCCGAGCTGGCGTGCACGCGACGTAGCGCGAGACGTCGATCTCGTCGAGGAAGTCGCGCGCTTCCGGCTGGACGAGATTCCGGCGACGCTTCCGGTTCGGTCGGCGATGTTCGGCCGGATGACGCGCGAACAGCGGCTGCGGCGTCACGTCGAGGACGTACTCGTCGGCGCGGGGTGGACGGAGGCCTACAACTGGAGTCTCGTCCCGGACGACGGCGGCGAGTCGGTCCGGCTTCCAGAGCCGCTCTCCGGCGAGCAGGCGGCGCTCAGGCGCGATCTTCGCCTCGGACTCACGGAGTCGGCGCGCAGAAACGCCAACGCCGGCAACGAGGGGATCGCACTCTTCGAGGTCGCACGCGTCTATCGGCCCGGCGAGGAGTTGCCGGACGAGCGGTGGCACGTCGCGGGGATCACCGAAGGCGGCTTCGGTCGGGCGAAGGGCGTCGTGGAGGCGCTCTACGGTGCGCTCCAGATCGAGCCGACGTTCGAGCGCGCCGCGGGCCGGGTCGCCCGCACCGCCGACGGCGTGATCGAGGAACTGGACGAGGGCTGGGGCTACTTCGAGCTCGAGCTGGACGGGTTGCTCGGGCGTGTCCCCGAGCTCGAGGTCTATGAGGACGTGATCACCTTTCCGGCGGCGAAGCAGGATCTCGCCTTCGCCGTCGACGAAAGCGTGGCAGCCGGCGACCTGATCGCAGCCGCCCGTGACGCCGCCGGTCACGAGCTCCGGGACCTCCGCGTGTTCGACGTCTACCACGGCGAGCAGGTCGGCCCGGGAAAGAAGTCGATCGCGCTCGCGGCTTCCTTCCAATCGCCCGAGCGGACGCTCTCGGACGAGGACGTCGCCTCGATCCGCCAGCGGATCGTCGAGGCGCTCGCCGAGAGATTCGGCGCCGAGCTGCGCGCCTGACTCTTGCAAGACGCTCCGTTATGAGTTCGTTCGCCAATCCGCGCGGGCGATTCATCCGTAGGGTCTCGTTGAGATGCAAGTCAGGAGCCTGCTTACGATCGTCGCCTGCGCCGCCGTGGCCTACGGACCCGCAGCGTTCGCGGCGGCCGCACCCCAGCTCGTCGGCACGGTCGGGCCTGGCTTCTCGATCGATCTCGAGTCGGCCGGCGCCTCGGTACGGCAGCTCGATCCCGGCACGTACGAGATCGTCGTTCGCGACCTGTCGGACGACCACAACTTCCATCTGCGCGGGCCCGGCGTCGACAGGTTCACCCAGGTCGAGGGCACCGGCACGGAGACGTGGACGGTGACACTGCAGAACGGCCGATACACGATCCTGTGCGATCCGCATCCGGCCCAGATGCAGCGCGAGCTCACGGTCGGCACTCCGCCCGCCTTGCCTCCTCCAGCGAAACCCCCCGCAGCGACCCCCAAGCTGCTCGCGACGGTCGGCCCGAACAACACGATTGCGCTTCGGAGCACCGGCGGCGCCACGCTCAAGCGCGTCAAAGCCGGGACCTACTCGATCGTCGTCAACGATCGTTCGAAGGCACACAACTTCCATCTCGTCGGCTTGGGCGTGAACCGGAAGTCCGGGCTCGCGACGATCGGCGCCGTGACCTGGAAGGTGAAGCTGTCCGCGGGGACGCTGCGGTTCTTCTCCGACCGCAGCCCGAAGACGGTCAAGGGTTCGGTCGTCGTCTTCTAGCGCCGGCTCGGCTTGATCAGGCCGGCGTTCTCGCCGCCCGAGGCCTCGATCTCGGCCTGGCGATCGAGCTCCGAGTTCAGTTCGGCGCCGAAGAGGAGGGCGAACGAGGAGTAGTTCAGCCACAGCAGCAAGACGATGCCGCTGGCGAGGGCGCCGTAGGTTTTCGAGTACGAGTCGGAGAAGCTCGTGTAGAGCGCGAAGAGCCCGGAGAGGGCGAGCCACATGATGCTGCCGACGAGCGCCCCCGGCGTCAGCCACGTCCAGTTCCGGATCTCCACATTTGGCGCCAGGTAGTAAACGAGCGAGAAGAAGATCAGGATCGCGAGGAATGCGATCGGCCAGCGCACGATCGCCCAGACGACTTCGAACGCGCTGCCAAGGCCGGCCGTGTCCGCGATCGCCGTTCCGAGCGGGCCACCGAAGACGATCAGCAGCAGGAGGCCCGCGAGAACGAGGCCCATCAGTGAGACAAGCACGATCGCAACGAGTCGCGTCTTCCAGAATGGGCGGGTCTCGACGCGGTCGTAAGCGCGGTTGACCGCCTTGATCACGGCGTTCATGGCACCGCTCGCAGCCCAAATCGCGCCGACGGCGCCGACGAAGAACGCGATCAGCGACGTGCCTTTCGACGTGTCGGCCTGCAGCGTCTCGATTGTCTCGAGCACGTCGCCGGGCGCGATCGGCGCCAGGAATTCCTTCAGCGCGTCATAGGCGCCGATCAGGTCGAGCAGACCGACGAGGAAGACGACGGCCGGAAAGAACGCGAGCAGCGAGCTGAACGCGACCTGGGCCGACAGCCCCATCGCGTCATCGCCGAGGAACGACGAGAACGAGCGCTTGAAGACCTGGAGCCATTCGCGCGGTGAGAAGCGCCAGGGATTCGGCGGGACGCGGTCGACCTCCACGGACTGCGTCGCCAAATCAGCGGTCGCGGCCCTTGCGGGCGAGGAAGCGCATCGTCGCGCCGATCCCACCCGCGAGGAAGAACCCCGCACCGAGCGCTCCGGCCGCGACGACGGGCAGCTTTTCGCGCAGCTTGCCGGTCACGTCGGCGGCCGAGCCGAGACCGTCGCGCAGGTGCTCGACCGCCTCCGCAAGCTCGCGGCGCTCGCTCTCGATCTCGCGGCGGACGGTGTCGGGCGTGCGCCCGTTCTGGCTAGTGGTGGCCATTCGACTTCAGCGCCTCCGTGGTCAGCTTCGCCTCGCGGATCGCCTGCTTCGGGATCGGCGGCGTACCTCTCTTGAACCGGTTGAGCGCGAGCAAGCCGAGGACGCCGGCGAGCGCGAGCAGGCCAACCGTGACGAGCAGGAGCGCGAGCCAGGTGTCGAGCACGATCGCGAGCGCGACGGCGATGGTCGCGAAGAGAAATCCGAGGCCGTAGAGGGCGACCAGCGCGGCGCCGATGCCGAGTCCGAGCCCCGCGCCGAGGTTGCCGACCTTCTGCTTCAGCTCCAGACCGGCGAGCTCGAGCTCGAGCTTGGCGAGCGCGCTGGCGTGCTCGGCGACGCCCTTCGCGGCCTCGCCGACGCCGGG
>JALYRA010000264.1 GCA_030855545.1 Actinomycetota bacterium
CCGGCGACGACGACGACCTGATCGAGCCCGTGCAGCTGCTCGAGCACCGTGGGGAGGAGCAGGCGCTGCTTCGGCGATCCGAACCGGCTCGCCGCGCCGGCCGCGAGAACGACCGCTCCGATCAGGACGTTACGACCTTGATCGTCTCGATCACGACCGGTTGCGACGGTGCGGTGCGCGACGTCAGGGCTCGGAGACCGTGACACGCTCGATCACGACCGGCATCGAAGGCGGCCCGTCGCCCGCGCCGAGCGCGTCGATCGCCTTCACCGCCTCGAGGCCATCGGTCACCTTCCCCACGATGGCGTACTCCGCCGGCAGGCCCACGTCGGGGCCGGTGACGACGAAGAACTGGCTGCCCGCGGTGCCGGGCGGCTCGAATCCCGCCTTCGCCATCGCAACGACGCCCTCTGTGTACGCCGCACCCGGCGGTGGCACGTCGACGGTCTTGTATCCGGGCCCGCCCGTCCCGCTTCCCGTCGGGTCGCCGCCCTGGATCACGAAGCCAGGAACGACGCGATGGAAGATCGTGTTGTCGAAGAAGCCGTTCTCGGCGAGCGAGACCAGCGAGGCTGAGGTCTTCGGCGCCAGTTTCTGATCGAGCTCGATCGTGAAGGCGCCGCAGCTGGTCTCCACGAGGAGGCTGTAGGCCTTCGTCGCGTCGAGCGTGCCGACCGGCGACTGTTGGCCCCCGTCCGGCTTCAGCTCGGGCGCGTCTACGGTCCGGCACGCGCCGTCGTCGGCCGCGGCGGACGTCGTCGTCACCGCCGTCTCGTCCGCCGCGTCCTGCTCGTCGTCGTCGCCACCGCCGCAGCCGGCCAAGCCGAGCGCGAGGACGACCAGGATGATGCGGGCTACGTGCAACCGACGAGCCTTCGCCACTGCGACGTCACGTTCGCCACGTACGCCACCGTCTCGTCGTTCGGGCGCGCGCCCTTCAGCTCGACCGCCGTCGGGCCTGCGTTGTAGGCGGCCAGCGCAAGCTCGGTCGACTCGAAGCGATCGAGCATCTGCCGCAGGTAGCGCGCGCCGGCGAGGACGTTTTCGCCGACGTGGTAGGCGTCGAGCTCCAGCTCTTCGGCCGTCGAGGGCAGCACCTGGAGCAGGCCGTGGGCTCCGGCGTCGGAGCTCGCGCCGATCTCGAGGTTGGACTCGACCTTGGCGACGGCAACGATCATCGCGAGCGGCAGGTCGGTGTCTCTGGCGGCGGCGCGAAAGACACGCCGAAGCTCGCTCGGCACGGGGCACAGGTTCGGTTGCAGCTCCATCCGCAGCGGCGGCGGCGCTGTTGCGACAACGAGGCGAGGCTTGCCCGCGCGGGCGTTCTCGGCCATACCGACGACGAGGCCGGAGCCGATGGCGACGAGGAGCAGGGCGAAGAGTCTCAGCCGCATGAGACCGCCAATTCTACTGTGAGTCGCCGAGGGCCGCGAGTGCGCGACCGACGAGCGTGCGGGCGATCTCGACCTTGAACGCCGTGCCCTGGAGCGGCGTCGCGGCGTCCAGCTCGTCCGCGGACCCGAGCAGCCACGGCACCGGCGCGGCGCCCGAAAGCGCGATCCTCGTCTCACCGGCGACGCGCGCGACGGCGACGCCGACGAGCGCGAACGCCCAGCGCTGCCGGTCCATGGCCTTCAGGTATGCGCTCGCCTCCACCTCCGGGAGCTCGAGCTCGAGGATCAGCTCGTCGGGTGCGAGCGTCGTCGTCGAGCGGTCGTCCTCGGTGGGGAGGCGGTACAGGCCGGCAAGGTCGAGCTCGCGGCGGTCGGTGCGGATCGTCGCGCCGAGCGCGAGCAGCGCCGCGGCCGGATCGGACGGGTGGGCGGAGGCGCAGAAGTCGTTCGCGAAGAATGCGTGCTCGCGGTGCTGGCCTTCCTGGGCGTGGCAGATATCGCCGCCGTGGAGCCGGCAGGGGAACTGGAGGCGCCAGTACCAGCAACGCGTGGCCTGGAGGAGGTTGCCGCCGATCGTGCCCATGTTCCGGAGCTGCGGCGAGGCCGCGAGGCGGCAGGCCTCGCGCAACGCGGCGGGGATCGTGTCGTCGGTCTCGAGCTCGGCGAGCGTCGTGCCGGCGCCGATCGTCCGGCCGCTGACGCCTCGCGGCACGACGCCCGAGAGGTCGACGAGCCGCTCGACCTGAAGGATGCCGTCGCGCATGAGCGGCACGAGCTCCGTGCCGCCGGCGAGCGCGTGCCCGCCGTCGAGCGCGACGACGGCGGCCGCTTGCGAGCTAGGCCGCTCCAGCTGCAACCTTGTCCTTCTTTCTCAGCTCGGCGTCGCGGAGCGCGCGCAGGATCTCCTCGCGCGTGATCGGCAGCGACGTCACATCAGCGCCGGTGGCGTCGCGGATCGCGTTCGCGATCGCGGCAGCAGTGGGAACGATCGGCGGCTCGCCGAGCCCCTTGGAGCCGAGGTTCGTCAGATGTGTGTCGGGCTCGTCGACGAGGTCGCAAACGATCTCGGGGACGTCGGCGATCGTCGGCAGCTTGTAGGCGTCGAGCGTCTTCGTCAACACGGTGCCGGTGAGCGGGTCGTCGAGCCGGTGCTCGGAGAACGTGTGGCCGAGTGCCTGGATCACGCCGCCCTCGATCTGGCTGCGAGCGCCGAGCGGGTTGATCACCCGGCCGACGTCGTGGATGGCGACGATCTTCTCGACGCGGACCTCGCCGGTGCCGACGTCGACGGCGACTTCCGCGAGCTGAATCCCGAAGGTGAGGACGCGCAGGCCGGCCGGATTCGGGCCGCGCGCGCCCTTGCCGTGGATCTGACCGTCGTCGAGCAGTCCCGTGATCTGCTCGAGCGGCCACGAGCCTCCGTCGGAGCAGACGATGTTGCCGCCCTTCAGCGCCAGCGTGCGTTCCTCGCGGTCGAAGCGCTGCGCCGCCAGCTCGATCACCTGGCGGGCTGCGTCCGCCGCCGCCGAGCGCACCGCCGGCCCCATCGAGGGCAGCGTCGAGGAGCCGCCCGAGATCGAGGCGAACGGCCCGCGCGCGGAGTCGCCGATCTGGACCTCCACCCGGTCGAGTGTCAGGCCGAGCTCCTCTGCCGCGATCATCGCCATCGCCGTCCGCGTGCCGGTGCCGATGTCCTGCATCGCGGTGACGACGTTCACGCGTCCGTCCGAGCCGAGCCGCACCCACGCGTAGCTCGGCGGCCCCCCGCCGCCGTACCAGATCTGACTCGCCATCCCGATTCCGCGCTTCCAGATCTCGTCCGAGCGCGCCCGCACCTCGTCCCGCCGCGCCCAGTGCGCCTCGGCACGCCTGTAGCACTCCATCAGGTTCTTCGAGGAGTACGGCCGCCCGTCCATCGTGTCGTTGTGGGAGTAGTTGAGCTTGCGCAGCTCGAGCGGGTCGATCCCGAGCTGCGCCGCGAGCTTGTCGAGCACGCATTCGAGCGACCATGTCCCCTCGACGAAGCCGGGGGCGCGGAAGGCGGCCATCGGCGGAATGTTCAGCTTTGGGCCGTACTCGATCGTCTTGACGTTCTCACAGGCGTAGAGGAGCTGGACCGGACCCGCGGTCGGGGGCAGCCAGCCGCCCCAGCCGAGCGAGCAGGTGTACTCGCCGCCGAGCGCGGTCAGCGTGCCGTCGGCGCGCGCCGCGGCGGTTACGCGCTGCTGCGTGGCGTTCCGGTTGCCGCCGACGACGTTCTCCTCGCGACGAGTGAGGAGACAGCTGACCGGTCGTCTCGTCCGCCGCGCCAGCTCGGCGGCGACGGTGACGTAGCTCCCGAGCCCGTTCTTCGCGCCGAAACCGCCGCCCATGAACTCGCAGATGACGCGCACCCTGTCGGGCGCCAGGTCGAGGTTTTCGGCGATCTCGCCGCGGAGTCCCCAGATGTACTGCGTCGAGACGTAGACGTCGAGCGAGTCGCCACGCCATTCGCAGAGGCACTGATGGGTCTCGAGCGGGTTGTGGTTGAGCGTCTGCGTCGTGTACTCCGCCTCGATGACCGCGTCGGCCTGGGCGAGGCCCTGCTCGTAGTCGCCGCGGTCGTACCGGCGCGTGTCCTGGACGAGCGAGCCCTGCTCGATTGCCGCCACGGGGTCGAGCAGCGGCTCGAGCACCTCCCACTCGATCCGGATCAGTTCGACCGCGGCTTGTGCCTGGTCGAGGGTCTCGGCGGCGACCGCGGCGATGGCGGCCCCCTCGAAGTTGGCCTCCTCCCCGACGCCCCAGACCTCGCCCGGCCCAATGACCGCGAAGACTCCCGGCGCGGCCTCAGCGGCCGTCAGGTCGATGCTCGTCACCGTGGCGCGGGCGTACGGGCTGCGCAGGAGCGCCGTGTGCAGCGTCCCCGGCAGCCGGATGTCGGCCGTGTATCTCGCCTCGCCGCGTGCCTTTTCAAGTCCATCGAGCCGCGGCGCGTCGCGGCCGACGACGTCGCCCGGGCCGGACGGCCACTGGTCGAGCGCGTCCTCCTCGACGAGCGTCCAGACCTCCTCGTACCGGCCCTCGACTTCCTTCTCGGACTTGATCAGTCTTGCCACGTGCTGATCGCCTCCTCGATGCGCGGGTAGGTGCCGCAGCGGCAGAGGTTGCCGGCCATCCGGTGCTTGATCTCGTCGGAGGTGGGGGACGGGATCGCGGCCACGAGCGCGGCCGCCGAGACGATCTGCCCCGGTGTGCAGAAGCCGCACTGGAGCGCGTCGGTGCGGACGAACGCATCGACGAGCGGGTGCTCCTTCAGCCCCTCGATCGTCGTCACCTCGCGCTCGCCGACGGTGTGGGCAAGCGTGATGCAGCTCAGCACCGGCATGCCGTCGAGCTGGACCGTGCAGGCGCCGCAATGCCCTTCGCCGCAGGCGACCTTCGTCCCCGTCAGGCCGAGCTCGTCTCGCAGCACCTCCGCGAGCGTCCGTCCAACCGGTGCTTCGAACGAGTGGTCGTGTCCGTTGACCCGGACGCTAGACAGCGGAGGTCACCGCCGTGATGTTCGCGAGGTGCAGCAGCCGGAAGGCGAGCCGGGCGGTGCGGACGCGCTCCGCCTCGTCCTCGGCCTCGGGGAAGCGGCGCCAGAGGTCGTGCGCCGTGCTCAGCAGCTCGCGGATCCGCTCGGTCTCCTCGCGATGGCCGTTCGCCTTCTCGTTGCAGGCGTTCAACGCCAGCCCGAGGACGCCGATCGTGTCGGCCTGGCGGGTCCAGAGAAGAGGTGTCGCCATCGAGAGGTACTGATGGATGCGCGCGAAGGTGAGCGGGTGCGAGACGCTCGCCGGGCCGCGCGGCGCTGTCAGCGGGAGCGCCTCCTCGCCGGCGGCGATCCGGCGCGCGCTGCCGCCCAGCATCGCCTCGATCTGCGTGTCGTCGAGCCCCGCCATCCGTGCCGTGCGGATCGAGAGGAGGAGCGACGACGGCTGCGTCCCGTACGGGTAGTCGGAGGCGTAGAGCACCTGCTCGGGCGAGACGAGGCGGTAGAGGTCGAGCAGGTCGAGCGGGCTCCAGACGGAGGTGTCGAAGAAGACGCGCGGTCGGCCGGAGAAGTGACCGGCAAGCGCGGCGAGGTCGGCGATGCCGGCGTGGGCGATGATCAACTGCGCCTCGTAGCGGTCGAGCACTCGCGCCAGGTGGTCGGCGATCGGCGGCAGGCCGCGACCGCCGTGGATCAAAATCGGCACTTTGCGGTCGGCCGCGAGCTCGAAGATGGGCGCGAGCCGCTCGTCGTCGAGCGCGAACTTCTGCGCCCGCGGGTGCAGCTTGATCCCGCACGCGCCGCGGTCGAGGCAGCGCACGGCCTCCTCGATCGGCTCGGCGGTCAAGTCGAGCCGGACGAACGGGATCAGCTCCCCATCGCTTCGCTCTCCGTAGTCGAGCGTCCGGTCATTCGGCGCCCGGAAGCCCGGATGACGGTCGGGCTCGTCGAGGCAGAACATGAACGACTGCGTGATCCCGTGCGCTCGCTGAACCTTCAGCAGCTCGTCGAGGTCGCCCTGCATCCCGTCGATGTCGAGGCCGAGATGCGTGTGCGCGTCGAAGATCTCGACCCCCGCCGGCAGTTCTGCGCGCACGAGCTCCTCGTAGCTCTCCACGAGTTCACGCGAGCGTCGGAGCACGTCCTCCACGGGCCGGAGTCTACGGACGCGACCCCGACTAGGCGGGTTGGAGCCCGGCGACCTTGCCGCGCAAATACTCGAGGTACGGCTGTGGGTCGATCTCGATGGCGCCGATCGCCTTGTCGAGCGTCTCCATCGGGGTGAACTTCCGCCCGTGGCGATAGAGCCGCTCGCGAAGCGTCTCGTAGAGCGGCCCGAACTCGCCGGCTTCGAACTGCGCGTCGAGGTCGGGGAGCTCATCCTCGACCGCACGCCAGATCTGAACCGAAAGCACATTCCCGAGCGCATACGTCGGGAAGTAGCCGTAGGCGGCGCGCGTCCAGTGGACGTCCTGGAGGACACCGCGAGCGTCGTCCGGCACCTCGACGCCGAGCAGCTCCTGCATGCGCGCGTTCCACGCCTCGGGGAGGTCGGCGATCGCGAGCGCCCCCGAGACGAGCTCCTGCTCGAGCTCGAAGCGGAGGATGATGTGGAGCGAGTACGTGACCTCGTCGGAGTCGACCCGGATCAGGCCGGGAGCGACGCGGTTGATCCCGCGGTACCAGGTGTCGAGGTCGACGGACTCGAGCTGAGGGAAGAGGCGTTGCAGCTCTGGCAGCCGGCCGCGCCAGAACGGCAGCGAGCGGCCGACGAGGTTTTCCCAGGAGCGGCTCTGCGACTCGCCGAGCCCGAGCGACGCGTTCCCGTAGAGCGGCGTCCGTCCAAGCGCGGGATCGACGCCCTGGTAGGTCAGGCCGTGGCCCGCCTCGTGCATCGCAGCCCAGAGGGCGCGCAGGTTCGTCGGCTTGTACCGGGTCGTCATCCGGATGTCGGTGCGCGAGAACGACGTCGCGAACGGATGCACGGTCGGGTCGAGCCGGTACGCGCCTTCCTCGAAGCCGAAGTCGCGCAGGATTCCGGCGAGGAACTCCTGCTGGAGCTCGAGCGGGAAGTCGCCTTCGAGGAACGAGTCGTCGGCGGGCTCGCCGGCGTCGCGCACGATCCGCGTGAGCTCGGGTCTGAGCACCTCGAAGACCGCTTTGACCTCGGCCGTCTTCATCCCCGGCTCGTACTCGTCGAGGAAGGCGTCGTAGGGCGAGTCGCCCGGCTCCATGAACTCGGCCCAGCGAAGCGCGACGTCATGGACGCGCTGGAGCGCGGGCTGGAAGACGGAGAAGTCGTTCGCCTCGCGCGCCTCGAGCCAGGCGACGTGCGCCTTACCGCCCTCGCGAGCCCACGTGGAGGCGATCTCGGACGGAACGCGGCGCGCCTTCTCCCAGTCGCGGCGCGTGACGCGGATCAGCGAGCCGTCGTCGGAGTCGTGGCCGAGCTCCTCCTCGAGCGGTGCGACCTTGTCGAGCAGGCGGCCGATCTCGTCGTCCACGAAGCGGTCGTGAATCAGGCCGGAGAGCGTCGCGGAGGCCTCGCCGCGCGCGGCTGCTCCTTTCGGTGGCATCATCGTCCGTTGGTCCCAGCCGAGCACGCCGAGCGCGCGTTCGAGATCGTAGATCTCGGCGAGGCGCTGCTTGAGGTCGGCGAGGGCGGCGTTCACCAGAGGCAAACCTACCCGTAGCGTTGGCTGCCGTGGAGATGCGCGACCAGCCTGGTGTGACAGCCGCGATCGTCGGCGTTCGCAACGCGAGCGAGGGCGCGGAGCTTGCCGCGCTCGCAGGCGAGTAGGATCACGCCGATGCCGGACGTCCTGATCGTCGCCGACACGATCCGCTCGCCCGAGCTTCGCCACGAGGTGCCGCTCGCCGTGCCCGATCCTTTTCGCTACGTGGAGGTCGGCGGGAAGCGCTCGGTCGTCGTCAGCTCGCTCGAGGCGGGTCGCATCCGCGATCTCGGCACGGACCTGGAGGTGCTGACGCTCGAGGACGTCGGAGTTGACGATCTGCTGAAGCGCGGTCTCGACTCCTACGCGGTCGAGCGCGAGCTGACCCTGAACGCGGTGCGGCAGCTCGGGCTCGAGGTCGCGCTCACGCCGTCTGGCTTCCCGCTCGGGGACGCAGACTCCCTGCGGGCGGCCGGGATCGAGCTGACCGCCGATCAGCGCTTCTTCGACGAGCGCCGTCGCGTCAAGACCGAGCACGAGCTCGCGGGAATCCGTCGCGCCTGCCGCGCCGTCGAAGCCGGGATCGCCGTCGGCGTCGAGATGCTGCGCGCTGCCTCCCGCTCGAACGGTGTGCTCACGCTCGACGGAGAGCCGCTCACCTGCGAGCGGATCAAGCTGGCGGTCGAGGGCGCCTTCGGCGAGCACGGCTCCGCGGCGGAGGAGTTCATCGTCTCGCACGGCTCGCAGACGGCGGTCGGCCATGACGGCGGCTCCGGCCCGATCGCCGCCGACGACGTCGTCCTCTTCGACCTCTTCCCACGCGACCGCGAATCGGCCTGCTACTCCGACTTCACACGCACGTTCTCGCTCGGGAAGCCGTCCGACGAGCTCGCCGACTACTACCGCCTCTCGAAAGAGGCGCTCGACATGTCCGTGGCGGCGGTGAAGCCGGGCGTGAAGGGGAGCGACATCCACCGGATGGTCTGCGACTTCTTCCACGAGCACGGGTACTCCACCCAGCTGCACAAGGAGGAGGGGAAGCCGGTCACCGACGGCTACCCGCATGCGACCGGCCACGGCGTCGGGCTCGAGGTGCACGAGCGCCCCGGGGTCGGCCGGGTCGAGAGCGAGCCGCTTGTCGCGGGCGACGTGATTGCGCTCGAGCCGGGGCTCTACCGCCAGGGCTACGGCGGCGTCCGGCTCGAGGATCTCGTCCTCGTCACGGAGACCGGCGCGGAAGTCCTGACCGACTATCCGTTCGAGTTCGAGCTGTGAGCGACCAGACGATCGAGACGATCTTCACGGAGGAGCGGCGCTACCCGCCGCCGCCCGAGTTCGCTGCGCTTTCCGTCGCCCGGCCGGACATCTACGAGCGCGACTTCGAGGAGTTCTGGGAGAGCGAGGGCCGCGAGCGCGTCAGCTGGTTCGAGCCGTTTACGAAGCTCTACGAGTGGGATCTCCCCTACGCGAAGTGGTACCTCGGCGGGACGCTGAACGTCTCCTACAACTGCCTCGATCGGCACGTCGAGGCCGGCCTCGGCGACCGCGTCGCCTACCACTGGGAGGGGGAGCCGGAGAACGACCGGCGCGAGCTCACCTATGCCGACCTCCTGACTGCCGTTGTCATAATGGCAAACGCGCTCAAGGAACTCGGCGTCGGCAAGGGGACGAAGGTCGCGATCTACATGGGGATGATCCCGGAGCTGCCGGTGGCGATGCTCGCTTGCACGCGCCTCGGTGCGCCGCACACCGTCGTCTTCGGCGGCTTCTCGGCCGATTCGCTCTCCGACCGCGCGAACGACATGGGCTGCGAGGTCCTGATCACGCAGGACGAGGCGTGGCGGCGCGGCACGACCGTGCCGTTGAAGCAGACCGCGGACGCGGCGATGGCCGACGCGCCGGGGATCCGGAAGGCGCTCGTTGTTCGCCGCACCGGGAACGACGTCCCGATGACGGAGGGCCGCGACCACTGGCTGCACGACTTCGACGTCTCCGACGATCCCGCCGGCTGCCCACCGGAGCCGATGGACGCCGAGGATCTCCTCTTCCTCATGTACACGTCCGGCACCACCGCGAAGCCGAAGGGAATCGCGCACACGACTGCCGGCTACCTCGTCGGCGTCGCCTCGACGCACGCCCTCATCTTCGACCTGAAGCCCGAGGAGGACGTCTACTGGTGCGCGGCCGACATCGGCTGGATCACCGGGCACAGCTACATCGTCTATGGGCCGCTGACGAACGGCGCCACCTCGGTGCTGTACGAGGGGACGCCCGACTTTCCGGACAAGGATCGCTGGTGGGAGATCGTCGAGCGCTACGGCGTCACGATCCTCTACACGGCGCCGACCGCGATCCGCGCGCACATGAAGTGGGGGCCGGAGCACGCGGCGAAGCACGAGCTTTCGTCGCTGCGGCTACTGGGGTCGGTCGGCGAGCCGATCAACCCGGAGGCGTGGATGTGGTACCGCGAGCACGTCGGCGGCGACCGCTGCCCGGTCGTCGACACGTGGTGGCAGACCGAGACGGGGATGATCCTGATCACCCCGCTGCCCGGTGTGACGACGACGAAGCCGGGTTCGGCGACGAAGCCGTTTCCCGGCGTCGAGGCGGGGATCTTCAACGAGGCGGGCGAGGAAGTCGGCCCCGGTGGTGGCGGGTATCTCGTGCTGAAGCGGCCGTGGCCGGCGATGACGCGCGGCATCTACGGCGACGACGCGCGCTTCCGCTCGACCTACTGGGAGAAGTACCCCGGCTTCTACTTCGCCGGCGACGGAGCGCGGATCGACGAGGACGGCGACTTCTGGTTGCTCGGCCGCGTCGACGACGTGATGAACGTCTCCGGGCACCGGATCTCGACGATCGAGGTCGAGTCGGCGCTCGTCGACCACTTACGCGTCGCCGAGGCGGCAGTCTGCGGCCGCGCCGACGCGCTCACCGGCCAGGCGATCGTCGCCTACGTGACGCTGAAGGGCGGCGACGAGGGCTCGCTCGAGATGCTCGAAGAGCTGCGCGGCCACGTTGCCGCCAAGATCGGCCCGATCGCGAAGCCTGCGAACATCGTCTTCACGCCGGAGCTCCCGAAGACGCGGAGCGGCAAGATCATGCGGCGGCTTCTCCGCGACGTGGCCGAGAACCGCCCGCTCGGGGATACGACGACGCTCGCCGATCCCACGGTCGTGAGCGAGATCTCGCAGCGCGCCTCCTCGGAGCCGACAGAGGACTGATGCGCGCCGCGGCCGTAGCGCTCGTCGGCCTGGTGCTGGCGTGTGCGGCCGGAGCCGGGAATCAGGCGCCGCGGCTGACGGCGGAGCCGCCCTCGGGTTTGCTCGACGAGCCGCTGCGGTTGACCGTCGCCGGGGCTCCGACT
>JALYRA010000275.1 GCA_030855545.1 Actinomycetota bacterium
CTGATCGCGATGTACTTCAGGTGGTCGAAGACGCTGAAGTCGGCGCCGACGCGGAACGGCGCCGCGGAGACGTTGAGGCGGCCGCCGGCGAAGTGCCTCGTGTCGGTCAGCGCCATCTCGCCCGGGCCGAAGGGGTTCGACCACTTCTGGCCGTAGTCGGCGAGCGTGTAGCCACCGTCCCTCTCGAAGCTGTCGTAGAGGACGGTCGTCTTGGAGCCGTTGCTCGCCGGCACGGTCCCGACGCCAACAACAGCGACGAGAGCAAGAACGATCAGCAAGGCGGACTTGACCGGAAAGCGCATCGGAACCTCCCTCAGCTCGAACAGTCACGCGAACCTAGAGTCTCGTGCGATTCGAGTCAAGGTCAGTCGAACTCGTGCTGAGCGGCCAGCCGCTTCGGCGCCTGAATCAGCCACGCGTCGATCAATCGCTCGTGCACCTCGTCCTCGTCGATGTGCTCGAGCCAGATCAAGAGATAGGCAGGAGAGGCCTCGAAGTGAGGAGTCAGCCGATAGGCGTCGGGGTTGGATGCGACGAGCAAGGGCCGCTCCTCGCGGTCGCAGCGCGTCCACATCGCGCCTTCGTGACGCACGGAGAGACCGGCGAACTTCTTGCCGCGCACCGTGAAGGACGGTTTCCCCCACGAGGTCGTCTCCTCGACCTCGGGCAGCTCGCGCGCGAGTTCCGCGACCCGCTCCCACGTCACCATGCGCTGAGGCTACCCCGGCGGCAGCTGCTCGTGCGTGACGACGGACACGACCGGATCGAGTCGCCGGCGCACATCGTCCTTGAGTTGGTCGACGAGCAGCGAGACGCCGTTCCACGTGCCTCCGCACTCTTCGATCAGCGCCCGGGCCGCGAGCGCCTGGCTCCCCGTCTCGGCCCAGTCGTCCACGAGGAGCACCCGATCACCGTCCGCGATGGCGGCTCGCTGGACTTCGTAGGCGACACTCTTGCCGCGCCAGTCAGGCCCCGACACGTGTGTCGCCTTCGAGCCTGGGTGAACGGATCCCGGCTTGCGAACAGGAACGAACCCGGCCTCGAGCCGCAGCGCGACGGCAGCGCCGAGCACGAAGCCGCGTGCCTCGACTCCTGCCACCTTCGTAACGCCGGCATTCTCGAACGGATCGGCGAGCGCGGCGACCGATCGGGCGAGGAAGCCCGCGTCGGAGAGGAGGCCGAGCACGTCCGCGTGACCCCCGATCCAGCGGAAGCGCGAAACCAGCTCCTCTGCGAACCCCGGCACGGGCTGACCGTATCCTGCCGGGGTGGCGAGGTCATGGGCAGAGCTGCTTGGAGACGCCGAGGGGCCGCAGGAGACGGAGGAGCAGCAGAGCGGCTTCTTCGGCCGACTGCGCGACTCGCTCGGCAAGAGCCGGCGTGCGCTCACGGGCGAGCTCGCCGCCGCCGCGTTCGATCCCGGCAACGACGAGGACTGGGAAAGGCTCGAGGAAGCGCTGATCCAGGGCGACGTCGGCGTTCGGGCGACCGCCGAGCTCGTCCGCCGGCTCGAGGCGCGCGGCGAGCTCGGCGACCTGGGCTCGGCCCTCGCGGAGGAGATTGCCGACATGCTCGGCAAGCCGGCGACGCTGAACCTGACGGGGAGTCCCAGCGTGATCCTCGTCGTCGGCGTCAACGGCACCGGCAAGACGACGACGATCGGCAAGCTCGCGCAGAAGCTCCGCGAGCACGACCGTAGCGTCCTGCTCGGCGCCGCCGACACCTGGCGCGCTGCGGCGGAGGAGCAGCTCGAGATCTGGGCCGAACGCGCCGAGGCGGACTTCGTCGGCGCCGCGCAGGGAGCCGATCCGGCCTCCGTCGCCTTCGACGCCGTCGAGGCCGCCCGCGCTCGCGGCAAGGACGTGGCGATCGTCGACACCGCCGGACGCCTGCACACGCAGACGAACCTGATGGAGGAGCTTGCGAAGGTGCGCCGTGTGATCGAGGGCCGCCTCGAAGGGGCCCCGCACGAGACGCTTCTCGTCGTCGATGCGACGACAGGCCAGAACGGCCTTCAGCAGGCGCGGCTCTTCGGCGAGACCGTCGGTGTCACAGGTGTCGCGCTGACGAAGCTCGACGGCTCCGCCAAGGGGGGCATTGCCGTGGCGATCGCCTACGAGCTCGGCCTCCCGGTGAAGCTGATCGGCGTCGGCGAAGGCCTCGACGACCTCCGTCCGTTCGACCCCGACGACTTCGCCCGCGCCCTCGTCGCCGGCTAGCGCCAAGTTGCAGTCTGTTACTTGGCAGTTCGGGCGACCGTTACCGGGATCGAGTTCTTAGTAACAGACTGTTACAAGGCGGCGCGGCGCCGGACCAGCCGCGCGACGAGGCCCCCAAGAAGCCACGGGATGAGCACCCAGGCGAGCGCGAGCGTCACACCGGCCGCACCGGTGATCCGCTCGCCTCCTTCGTCGCCGGCATCTCGGCCTCCGCCCGCCAGCCAGGCGGCGGCTACGAGGAAGACGGCCACCCCGATGCCCGCGGCGACGACAACGCTCCGAAGTACCAAGCTGACGCCGAAACCCAGTGCGAACGCGACCCCGGCGATCGCAAGCACGATCACCGCGCGCTAGCGCTCGATCGCGAACGCGATGTTCACCGTCGTCCGGAACATCGTGATCTTGTCGCCCTCGACCTCGCAGCTCATCGAGAGGACGTCTGCGCCCGTGATCCCGCGCAGTGTCTTCGACGCTTCGGTCACTGCTACCTGAGCAGCTTCGGCGAACCCGTCGGGGGAGTTGCCGATGATCGTGATCACCTTCGCGATGCTGGCCATGCCGCCTCCTTGTTTTCGTTGAGGGGTATCTACACTGATCCTCCGTGTTCGACACACTCTCCGACAAGCTTCAGCACGCACTCGGCGACCTCGGCAAGGGTCGGCTCGACGACGACAAGATCTCGAAGGCGATGCGCGAGATCCGGCTCGCGCTGCTCGAAGCGGACGTCAACTTCGAGGTCGTCAAGGAGTTCGTCAAGCAGGTGCGGGAGCGCGCGACCGGCCAGGAGGTGCTGAAGGGCCTCGACGCCGGTCAGCAGGTCGTGAAGATCGTCCACGAGGAGCTGACTGCCCTGATGGGTACCGGCGACTCGCGCCTCGCCTTCGGCAAGCCGCCGACCGTGATCCTGATGGCAGGGCTCCAGGGCTCCGGCAAGACGACGACTTCGGCGAAGCTCGCTCTGCGGTTGCGCAAGGAGGGAAAGAAGCCGGCGCTCGTCGCCGCCGACCTTCAGCGTCCCGCCGCGATCGACCAGCTCGAGCAGCTCGGCCGCCAGATCCAGATCCCGGTCTACCGCTCCGACACGAAGGATCCGGTCGAGGCGGTGCGGCGCGGGCTCCAGGCCGCACGCGACGCGGGGCAGGACGTCGTCATCGTCGACACGGCGGGCCGCCTCCACGTCGACGAGGAGCTGATGGACGAGCTCGTGCGCGTCCGGAACGAGGCGAAGCCGACGAACGTCCTGCTCGTGCTCGACGCGATGACCGGCCAGGAAGCCGTCAACGTCGCGCAGTCCTTCCAGGCCCACGTTGCCTTTGACGGCGTCGTCCTGACGAAGCTCGACGGTGACGCGCGCGGCGGCGCGGCGCTGTCGGTCCGCCAGGTCACCGGAAAGCCGATCAAGTTCGTCTCGGTCGGGGAGAAGCTCGATCAGCTGGAGGAGTTCCACCCCGACCGGATGGCGTCGCGGATCCTCGGCATGGGCGACGTGCTGACGCTGATCGAGAAGGCCGAGTCGGCGGTCGAGGAGGACGATCAGGCGGCGATGGAGGCGCGGATGCGCGCGGGCCTCTTCACCTTCGACGACTTTCTCGCGGCGCAGAAGATGCTGAAGAAAATGGGCCCTCTCCAGGGCGTGCTGAAGATGATCCCGGGCCTCGGCAACCAGCTCAAGGACGTCGACATCGACGAGCGTCAGCTCGCGCGCGTCGAGGCGATCGTGCTCTCGATGACGCCGCAGGAACGGAGCAAGCCGCACCTGATCGACGGCTCCCGGCGCAAGCGGATCGCTGAGGGCAGCGGGCAGACGATTCAGGACGTGAACAAGCTCCTCTCCGCCCGCAAGCAGATGGAGAAGATGATGAAGCAAATGGGCAAGGGAAAGATGCCTACACTGCCGGGGCAACTGACAAAGACAGGACGGAGATAGAGAAGTGGCAGTACGGATGAGGCTGACGCGTGTCGGCTCGAAAAAGAACCCGATCTACCGTGTCGTCGTCGCCGACCAGCGCTCGCCCCGCGACGGTCGCTTCATCGAGATCATCGGTCGCTACAACCCGCAGACCGACCCCTCGACGATCGAGCTCGACGCGGACAAGGTGAAGGACTGGCTCGGCAAGGGTGCGCAGCCCTCCGACGCCGTCGCGAAGCTGATCAAGGCTTCCGGCATCGACAAGCCGTAATGGCGGAGCTCCTGACGTGGCTCGCGAAGCAGCTCGTCGACGATCCTGACGCGGTTCGCGTCGAGGTGGTCGAGCGCGAGGACGCGACCGTGTTCGAGCTCTACGTCGCGCCCGAGGATCGCGGCAAGGTGATCGGCCGTCAGGGCAGGCTCGCGCGCGCCTTGCGCACGATCGTACGCGCGAGCGCCACGGGGTCGCGCCGCCGCGTCATCCTCGACATCGTTGAATAACCTCGTAACGGTCGGTCGGGTCGGCCGCCCGCACGGCGTCGACGGCTCCTTCTTCGTCGAGGATGCGAGCGAGTCGCCGGAGCGGTTCGAGCTCGGCGCGACGCTGCTCGTCGACGGCGCGCCGGCGGAGATCGCGGTGTCGAAGCGCGGCGCCGGCGGCCGCTTCGTGATCAAGCTCGACCGGCCCGTGCAGCGTGGCGCGACCCTCGCCGTTCCTCGCGACGAGCTTCCCAACCCCGGCGAGGACACCTATTACGTCTTCCAGCTCGTCGGCCTCGCGGTCGAGGAGGAGGGTGGCCGGGCCCTCGGCTCGGTCACCGAGGTGAACAACGGCCCCGCGAACGACTCGCTCGTGCTCGAGTCGGGCCTGCTGCTGCCGATGATCGAGTCCTGCCTGCTCGACGTCGACCTCGACGCCGGTCGCATCCTCGTCGCACGCGGCTTCGCCGACGCCGAGTAACCTGCGACGCGCTGTGCGCTTCGACGTTTTCACCCAGGTTCCGCACGCGTTCGCGTGGATGACCGAGCAGCGGCCGCTGGCCGCCGTCCTCGGAACCGAACTCGAGCTGCGTCTCTTCAACTACCGCGACACGACTCCGCTGCGGTCCGGCCAGGTGGACGACGAGCCGTACGGCGGCGGGGCCGGGATGGTCCTGCGGGTCGACGTCGTCGCGGCCGCGCTCGACGCCATCTACGGCGAGGAGAGGCCGCAGCGCGTGATCGCGCTGACGCCGCAGGGCCGGCCGCTGACGCAGGCCGTCGTCGAGGAGCTTGCGTCGGAGCCGGCGCTGACGCTCCTGTCCTCCCGCTTCGAGGGCTTCGACGAGCGGATCGTCACGCACCTCGCCTCCGACGCGATCTCGATCGGCCCGTACGTCCTCTCGGGTGGCGAGCTGCCCGCGATGGTGCTGCTGGACGCGATCGTGCGCAGGCTCCCCGGCGCTCTCGCGGAGGGATCCGGCGAGCAGGAGAGCTTCTCGGTCGCGTTCGAGGGCGGACTCGAGCACCCGCACTACACACGGCCGGCCGAGTTTCGCGGCTTGACCGTCCCCGAGGTGCTGCTCTCCGGCGACCACGGGCGCGTCGAGGAGTGGCGGCGCACGCAGAGCCGCGAGCGGAACGCCTCTTGAGCGACCGCGAGCCCGAACGGTACGGCTGGGAATCGTACGACCCGGCGGCACCGCCTCCCGGTCACGTCCGGGAGGAGACCGGCGGCTCACTTGCACTGGCGGTTCTGGCCGGTCTCGTCGCGGCGATCGCGGGCGCAATCGTCTGGGCACTGATCGTCAAGTGGACGGAGTACGAGGCCGGGATCGTCGCCGGCGGGATTGGCTTTCTCACCGGCTTCGCGGTGCTCAGGGCAGCGGGCGGCCGCCGGAGCTCGGCACTCCAGGTGATCGCGATCGCGACTGCGCTCTTCGGTGTCCTGCTCGGCAAGTACCTGAGCTTCGCGCTCGTCGAGCAGGAGTTCGGCAACCAGTCCGGCCTCCTCTCGGGCGACATGTTCACGCTCTTCCGGGAGAACCTGGGAGCGATCTTCGGGCTCTACGACTTGATCTGGGTTGCGCTCGCCGTCGGCGCCGCCTGGTACACGTTGCGGCCCGAGGACGGTCTCGCCGTGTCCGAGCGCTCCGGGTCGCCGGAGCCGCTGCCGATGCGGTCGGACGAGCCGCCGCGCCGGCGCTCCCGCAATCCCGTCGACCGGTTGACCCAGGGGTTGCCGCACGGGATGCGGATCACGATCGACTGGATCGTGACCATCGTCGGCGCAATCGCGATCGTGCTGGCGATCAAGGCGTGGGTCGTCAACCCGTATCGAATCCCGTCCTCGTCGATGGAGCCGACGCTCCACTGCGCCCGCCCGGCGCACGGTTGCGAGACGCGCTTCTCCGACCGTGTGCTCGCGAACCGGTTCATCTATCGGTTCACCGAGCCGAAGCGCGGCGACATCGTCGTCTTCGAGACGCCGCCCGCCGCCCGCGCTCGTTGCGGCGCCGGCGGCACGTTCGTCAAGCGACTGGTCGGCCTTCCCGGCGAGCGGCTCGAGCTGCGCTCGGAGGCCGGGCTCAGCCACATCTACATCAACGGGAAGAGGCTCGCCGAGCCTTACATCGGTAAGAACCGACGAGACGCGCGCGGGCCGGAGACGTTCCGGATCCCACAGGGCCAGTACTTCATGATGGGCGACAACCGCTCGCAGTCGTGCGACTCGCGCGAGTGGGGCACGGTCCCGCGCGAGAACCTGATCGGCAAGGTGTTCGCCACGTATTGGCCTCCGAACCGGATCTCCTTGCGCTAGCATTCCGCCCCGGCCGTACCGGGTCACTTTTCCCATGAGCACGATCATCCAGAGCATCGAGCAGCGCCAGCTGCGCAAGGACGTCCCTCGCTTCAAGGCGGGCGACACCGTGCGCGTGCACTTCCAGGTGATCGAAGGCCAGCGGCGCCGCGTGCAGGTCTTCGAGGGAATCGTGATCAAGCGCCAGGGCTCGGGCGCGCGCGAGACGTTCACCGTTCGCAAGCAGTCCTTCGGCGTCGGCGTCGAGCGAACCTTCCCCGTGCACTCGCCCAAGATCGAGAAGATCGAGGTCGGCGCGATCGGTGACGTCAACCGCGCCAAGCTCTACTACCTGCGCGAGAAGATCGGCAAGAAGGCGCGCGTGCGCGAGCTTCGGCAGACGCCGGCCCAGCTCGCCGCGGCGCGGGCGGAGTCCGAGGCGAACAGCAAGGCTCTTGCCGCCGAGGCGGAAGCAGCCGCCGCACTCGAAGCCGAGGCCGCTGCGGCCGAGGCCGAGGTCGTTGAGGCCGAGGTCGTCGAGTCCGAGGTCGCGGAGACCGAAACCGCTGAGCCCGTCGCGGAAGCAGAGCCCGAAGAGGCTCCCGCCGACGACGAAGCCGCCACGAAGTCGTAGCGCTCTCGTGACGAACGCCGGCTGATCCCGGCGCTATCCTCGCCGGGTGCGCCCAATCGGCCAGAAGCTCCTCTCTTTCGACCGTAGGCTCGGTGTGCGGTTCGTGGCCGGAGCCGACGAGGCCGGACGGGGCTCGCTCGCGGGACCGCTCGTCGTCGCCGGGGTGCTGCTCGACTACGAGTGCCTGCGCGACCATCGCGTGCGCCCGCTCGCGTCGCTGAACGACTCGAAACAGGTTTCTCCCGACGAGCGCGAGGAGCTCTTCCGCGCGATCGTCGGCTGCGCGACCCGGGTCAGCGTTCGCGTCATCTCGTCCTGCGACATCGATCGGAACGGGCTGCACAAGTCGAACCTCTGGGGGCTTCGGTCGGTTCTCTCCGATCTCTCAGCCGCGCAGGCCGGTGACATGGCATGCCTCGTCGACGGCTTTCGCCTGGGCCCGCTCGCGCCCGCGCATCGAGCCGTCGTCGACGGCGACACGAAGAGCGCCGCGATCGCCGCGGCGTCGATCATCGCCAAGGTGACGCGCGACCGGGTGATGCGGCGGCTTGACGCCCTCTATCCGCGCTACGGCTTCGCGCGTCACGTCGGCTACATCACTCCAGGGCACTCCGCCGCCGTCCGGGAACACGGGCCGAGCGACCAGCACCGGCTCTCGTTCAACGCGATGGCGTATGCCGCGCAATCCTGACGAGCGCCGCGCCGCCCGCCACTACCGCCTTCGCGGCTACCGCATCCTCGGCACGAACGTCTGGGCAGGCGGCTACGAGCTCGACCTGATCGCGCGGCGCGGCGGCAAGGTCGTCTTCTGCGAGGTGAAGGGAAAGACGGGTGCCGGCTTCGGCGATCCGCTCGAGATGGTCGACGAGGAGAAGGTGCGCCGCCTCCATCGCGCGGCCGAGAGCTGGTTGGCGCGGAACCCGGAGCTCCGCGAGCTCGACTTCCGCTTCGAGGTCGTCGCCGTGCGGCCGGGTGCGCTCGAGCGAACACCGGTTTAACCCCCCGGCAACACGACAGAACTCCTGCACGGGCTACGATTGCATCCACTCATCAGCTGAAAGGATGACCGACACCACCATGTCGATAACCCGTACCAAGTTCGCGACACAGGCCCGTACCTGGGTCATCATCTCGGGCCTCACAGCCCTCTTCGTGGGCCTCGGCTACACGTTTGGAGGCTCCGGCGGCCTGATCCTGTTCGCGGGCCTGGCAGTCGTCTTCAACCTCGTCATGTTCTGGTTCTCGGACAAGCTCGCTCTGAGAGCGAGCAAGGCCCGTCCCGTCGAACGCAGCGAGGCGCCGGAGCTTTACCGCGACATCGAGGAGATCGCCGGGCGCGCCGGCGTGCCGATGCCGCGCGTGTACCTGATCCCGTCCGAGCAGCCGAACGCGTTCGCGACCGGTCGCAGCCCGAAGAAGGCGGTCATCGCGGTGACGGAGGGCCTGCTCCGCTATCTGCCGCGCGACCAGGTGAAGGGCGTGCTCGCACATGAGATGGCGCACATCGCAAACCGCGACATCCTCGTGATGACGATCGCCGCGATGATCGGCGCCGCGATCGCCGCGATCGCGAACATCCTCCAGTTCTCGATGATCTTCGGTGGCGGCGACGACGAGGACTCGAATCCGCTCGGGATCGTGGGCGCGCTCGTCGCGATCATCGTCGCGCCGCTTGCCGCGATGATCCTCCAGCTCGCCGTCTCGCGCCAGCGGGAGTACCTCGCCGACGCGACCGCAGCGTCGTATCTCGGCGAAGGACGCTCGCTGGCGGAGGCGCTGGGGACGCTCGAGCGCGGTGTCGAGGCAGTGCCGATGAACGTCAATCCGGCGACCGAGAGCCTGTACATCGCGAACCCGCTCAAGGGTCGCGGCATGGCCGCGCTGTTTTCCACGCACCCCCCGATGGCGGAGCGCATCCGCCGTCTCCGCGAGCTCGACGCCGCCAACGGCATCCACTACTAATTTGCGCAAGGTCGGGATCCGCAGGAGCGGATCCCGACCGCGCGAAGATCCCTGAAGGGGCCGCTTCGCGGCCCAAGAGCGCCGCTCGTGTGGCGGTCACGGAGCCTAGGATTCCGGACGCCCGTGTGGAAGTCGTCGCTTGTGGCCGCGACGCAGGAGGCTCTCTACGGCGAGATCGATCTCGCGCTCTCCTGGTCTGAGCGCGAGTTGCCGGAGCGCGAGCGGACGAAGCACGTCCATCGGCTCCACCCGTATCTCGGCAAGTTCGTCCCGCAGCTCGTCGAGGTGCTGCTCGAGCGGTTCGTGCGTCCGGGCGGGAGGGTGCTCGACCCCTTCGCCGGCTCCGGAACGACGCTCGTGCAGGCGCTCGAGTCCGGGTACGACGCCGTCGGTGTCGACATCGCGGCTTTCAACGCGCTGCTCGTCTCGGTCAAGACGCGCGAGCACGACCTCTATGCCCTGGACGACGATGTCCGCTCGATCGGGGTGCGGCTCGGGGCGTCGCGAAAGCGTCCGACCGGCTTCGTGCGTGAGTGGTTCGCACCCCAGGCCGCCGCGGAGCTGCTCCACTTCCGCTCGCTGATTCCTGAGTACGCGAGCCAGGACGTCCTCCGCGTCGTGCTCGCGCGCGCGGCCCGGTCGGCCCGGCTGACGACGCACTACGACCTCGACTTCCCGCGCACCCCGCAGGCGGGGGAGTACTGGTGTCACAAACACCGGCGAATCTGCCGTCCTGTCGAGAGTGCGAACAAGTTTCTGTCGCGTTACCTCGCGGACGCCGCCGCGCGGATCCGGAGGTTCGCAGAGGTTCGCGACGCGCGACGCGCGGCCGTCGTTCTGCACGGCGACGCGCGGGAACTCGAACTCGGCGGGCCGTATGACGGCGTCGTCACGTCGCCGCCGTATCCGGGACTGATCGACTACCACGAGCAGCACCGGTACGCCTACGAGCTGCTCGGTCTCGACGACCGACGCGAGCGCGAGCTCGGCGCCGCCGCACGCGGGACGAGTAAGGCGGCGATCGAGGAGTACGTGGCCGGGATCGCGGCTGTGCTGGCGCGCTCGAAGGCGGCGCTGCGGCGAAGTGCGCCGGTCTGCATTGTCGTCAACGACCGACGTGAGCTCTACCCGGACATCCTCGAGCGGGCGGGACTGAGGCTGGACGAGCGGCTCGAGCGGCATGTGAATCGGCGTACGGGCCGGCGCGCAGGTGAGTACTTCGAATCCATCCTGATCTGTCGCTGAATCCTTAGACCTCTGTGACACTCCCGTCACAGGCGGGGCCGTACCGTCGGAGGAGTGCTCGCGCGCTCCGTCACCCACGCGCTCGTCGGCCTCGAGCCGAGGCGAGTCGAGGTGGAGGCGCACATCGACGCCGGGATCCCGGGCTTCGCCATCGTCGGGCTCGCCGACCGCGCCTGCGCCGAGGCGAAGCACCGCGTCCGGAGCGGGATCGGCTCGTCGCAGCTCGAGTGGCCCCTGAAGCGGATCACGGTCAACCTCGCACCGGCAGGCCTGCGAAAGGAAGGTTCGGGGTTCGATCTCTCGATCGCGCTCGCCGTGCTGGCGGCGTCGAACCAGGTGCCTGTAGAGAGGCTGGCCGAGCACGCAGCGGTAGGAGAGTTGGCACTCGACGGCCGCATCCGGCCGGTACGCGGCGCGTTCGCGGTGGCCGAGGGCGCGCGACGGTCGGGGCTCGAGCGGATCCTGTGCGCGCCCGAGTCCGCCTGCGAGGCGGAGCTCGGTGGGGTCGAGGCGATCCCGGTGCGGCACCTCGCGGAGGCGGTGGCATATCTGCGCGGCGAGTTGCGCCCGCCGCCTGCCGAACCGCCCGAGGAGGAAATCGAGTCCGATCCACCCGACCTCGCCGACGTCCACGGGCAGGAGCGCGCGCGGCGGGCGCTCGAGCTCGCCGCCGCCGGCGGACACAACCTGCTGCTCGCAGGGCCGCCCGGGACCGGGAAGACGATGCTCGGTCGCAGGCTGCCGTCGATCCTCCCACCGCTCGAGCCGCGCGAGGCGCTCGAAGTGATGCGAATTCACTCCGTCGCGGGTGTGCTGGCACCGGAGCGTCCGCTGATCACGCGTCGACCGTTCCGGGCGCCCCATCACAGCGCGTCGACCGCCGCGATCGTCGGCGGCGGTCCCGGACCGCGACCGGGTGAGGCGAGCCTCGCGCATTGCGGCGTCCTGCTGCTCGACGAGCTGCCCGAGTTCCAGCGTCCCGCTCTCGAGGCGCTGCGGCAGCCGCTCGAGGACGGCTTCGTCTCGATCGCACGGGTGCAGGGCCAAGCGCTCTTCCCTGCCCGCTTCCAGCTCGTGGCGACGATGAACCTCTGCCCCTGCGCGGGCCGCGGCGATCCAGCGGCACAGTGCTCGTGCTCGCCGCAGCGGCTCGCTGCGTTCCGCGACAAGCTCTCGCAGGCCCTCCTCGACAGGTTTGACCTGGTCGTGACCGTGCCCAGGCCGAGAGCCGAGGAGCTCGCCGCCCGTGACTCCGAACCGTCGGCCCCAATACGGAAGCGCGTCGAGGCGGGCCGCCGCAGGCTCGCCGCCTCACCGCTGACGCGAACGAACGACGCGGATGAGT
>JALYRA010000277.1 GCA_030855545.1 Actinomycetota bacterium
GCGGTAGCTCGGCGGCGACCGTCGGCAGTGGCTCCAGCGTCCTGTTCGGTGCGGGCGGCGCCGGCGGCGCGAGCCTCGGCAGCCCCGGCGTCGCAGGCGCTGCAGGCTCGATATCCTAGCCCTCGGCTACAGTCGCCGCCGTGCTGACGGCGACGATCTCGACGGCGCTCACGCTCCTCGTCTCCGGGTCGGCCCAGGCTGATGTTGCGGCGATGACGCCGCGCGAGAAGGCTGAGGCCGTCGTGGTCGCGGGGATGCCCGCCGGTCACGGCTTCGGCGGCGTGCTCGTGCGGCAGTGGAACACGGACATGCCGCGGCCGCGCGGAGCGATCGTCTTCGCAGACCAGGAGGGCGGGACGGTGAAGGCCTTCCGCGGGATCGCGCCGTGGCGCGCCGCGTCGGGGTACGGGAGCGCCGCCGAGGCCTACGCCGCCGGCCGCGAGACGGCCCGTGACCTTCGCCAGGTCGGCGTCCACGTCTCGTACGCGCCGGTGCTCGACCTGCCCGACGGGCCGCTCGGCTCCCGCCACTTCCGCACGCCGGCGTACGGCGTCGCGTTCGCGCGCGGGCTCGGCCGCGCGGCATGCGTGAAGCACTTCCCGGGCCTCGGCTCGACGCCCGAGTCGACGGACACCGCACGCGTCTACGGTGTCCTCCGCACACAGGATCTCGCCCCGTTCCGAGCTGCGATCCGGGCGGGAGTCCCGTGCGTGATGGTCGGCCACGCGATCTATCCGCGCCTGGGCTTGCGCCGGGCGTCGTTCGAGCCGAAGACCTACCGGCTCCTGCGCGACCTCGGCTTCGACGGCGTCGCGGTCACCGACTCGCTCGGCGTGCTCGGTAGCCCCTACGCGCCGTTCTGGGCGCGGCTTGCGCTCCGTGCCGGCGCCGACATGGTGCTGACGACGAGCTCCCGTGACGCGAAGCGGATGGTCGACGCGCTCGTGCCGCTCGCGCAGGCCGGCGAGCTCGACGCGAAGCTCGTCAGGGTGTTGCGCTACCGGCGTTCTCTGGGGGTGCCGGCGCCGTCACGGTGACCGTTTGCTCGACGGTCTTCTTACCGACCGCCCGTGCCGTCAGCCGGTGCGGCCCGGGGGCATCGGCGGAGGAGTCCCAGCCGAAGGTGTAGGGCGCTGCGACGTCGGCGCCGCGGAGAACGCCGTCGACGAGGAACTCGACGCGCGTGACTTTGCCGGCGACGACGACCCGCCAGAGGACGAGGCCCGTCACCTCCTGTCCGTCCGAGACGGTCTGGCTCTGGATTCTCACCGTCGGTACGACGGGAACGACCGGCTTCGGCTTCTTCGGCGCAACCGCCTTGGCGACGACGAGCGGGATCCGCTGCTTCGCGACGCGCCCGTCGACGGACGCGGCGGTGACCTCGAGCACGTGCTTCCCCGGCTTCGCGCGCCTCGCGTTCCAGGTGAAGAGGAACGGCGTCCGGCGGTCGACTGCGCGACGGACGCCGTTCACGGTCAGGGTCATGCTCGACGCCTTCGCGCCCCACGGGCGCACGCGCAGCCGGACGGTGCCGCGCACCTTCGTCCAGGGACGCGCACCGGCGCTCGTGAGCGCGAAAGCTTTGTTGTCGACGACGACCGTCCGCCGCGCGACGTCGTAGCGGCCGGGACCGGCGATGCCATGCACTTGGAGCACGTGCCTTCCGTTCGTCAGCCTGGTCGTGTTCAGGCCGCCGGTCAGCGTGAACGGAGCCTTGGCGTCGGTCGCGACGACACGGCCGTTGACGGAGAACTCGACGCGCTTGATGTCGCCGGTAGCCCGTGCGCCCCACGGCACGACGCCGCGCAACGGGTCGCTCGACACCACCGGCAGCACGCTCAGTTTCTGAGCCCCCGCATACCGCCGGACGAGCCCGAGGTAGTAGTTCCACTTCCACCGTGGGCCGGGGTCGGTGTGGTGCGACGCGCCGCCGCGGCCACCGCCGGGAGCCGGAACGTCGGCGTGGCCGATGAAGTGCTTCCGGTCGATCGGCATGAGAGCGCGCCGCGCGATCCAGCCGGCCAGGCGGGCCGACGCGTGGTACTGGGCGTTCGTGAAGCCGCTCGGCCCGTAGGTGAAGCCTTCGTGCTCGATCCCGACCGATTGCGTGTTGACGCTCCAGTTGCCGGCGTGCCACGCGATGTCTGAGAGGTGGACGAGCTGCACGATCTTGCCGCGCCGCGAGACGACGTAGTGCGAGGAGGCGTGAGCGCGAGGGCTCTTGAGCCACTGCACCGAGCCCCAGAACGCCCCTTCGGTGACGTGGACGACGATCTTGTCGAGCGACTCGGTGGAGCGGTGCGCCTTGGAGAAGTTGCCCTCACCCTTGAGCCAGACAACCGGCGGGCGCGCGCCGACGGCCGCGTCCGCCGCAGGGACGAGGAAGAACGTGGCCGCGAGCGCCGCGGCGAAGACGTGCAGTCGTGCCCAAGCCATCGAGCCGTCCAGGGTAGCCCGTCTTGACGTTCCGGCAACCCCGCGAGTATCGTTGACTGACTAGTCAATCGATCCAGGGAGCAGCATGGCCACGATCGAGCAGGGAGTCGGCTCGGGCGTCTCGTTCGCCCTGACCGAGGAGCAGAAGGGGCTGCGGGAGCTCGCGCGCGAGTTCGCCGAGAAGGAGATCCGGCCGAAGGTCGCCGAGTACGACGAGCACCAGACGCATCCGGCGGACGTGATCGCGAAGGCGCACGAGCTCGGGCTGATGAACTTGCACGTGCCCGAGTCGCTCGGCGGGCTCGGCCTCTCGACCTTCGAGGGAATCCTCGTGGGCGAAGAGCTCAACTGGGGCTGTTCCGGCATCGGCACGTCGATCGGCGCCAACGGCCTCGGCTCCGGGCCGGTGATCATCGCCGGCTCCGAGGAGCAACAGGCCACGTGGCTGCCACCGCTCCTCGAGGAGCCGATTCTCTGCTCGTTCGGCCTGTCCGAGCCGGAGGCCGGCTCGGATGTCGCGAAGCTGAAGACGACGGCGGAGCGCCGCGGCGACGAGTACGTCCTCAACGGCTCGAAGACCTTCATCACGAACGCCGGTCACGCCGCCTGGACGGTCGTCTTCGCGAAGACCGACGCGGACAAGGGCCACAAGGGCATCTCCGCCTTCATCGTCCCGATGGATGCGCCGGGCGTGCAGATGGAGAAGCACCTCGACAAGATGGGCCAGCGGGCCACCGACACCTCGGCGTTCGGGCTCACCGACGTTGTCGTTCCGGCCGCGAACCGGATCGGTGAGGAGGGCGAGGGCTTCAAGATCGCGATGCAGACCCTCGACTTCACACGCCCCGGCACGGCTTCCGGCGCGGTCGGCGTCGCGCAGGCGGCCTACGAGTACGCGGTCGAGTACGCGAAGCAGCGCGTCACGTTCGACGTCCCGATCGCGATGCACCAGGGCGTCAGCTTCATGATCGCCGACATGGCGACCGAGATCGCCGCCGCGCGCCTCCTCGTCTGGCAGGCCGCGTGGCTGCACGACCAGGGCCAGCGCGCGACCCTCGAGTCCTCGTTCGCGAAGCGCTTCTCCGCCGATACGGCGATGAAGGTGACGACGGACGCAGTTCAGGTCTTCGGCGGCTACGGCTACATGAAGGAGTACCCGGTCGAGAAGCTGATGCGCGACGCGAAGCTGTTTCAGATCTACGAAGGCACCTCCCAGATTCAGCGCCTCGTGATCGCCAAAGAAATATTCTTGCCTCGTGGCTCTTGAAATCGACCTCTCGGGACGGGTAGCTCTCGTCACGGGAGGCTCCAGGGGGCTCGGCCGCGCCGACGCGCTCGCGCTTGCGCGGGCCGGGGCCGACGTCGCGATCGCGGACATCCAGGTCGAGTCGGACGAGTCGACGGAGACCGCGGAGTCCTACGGCGTCCTCGCCCAGGTCGCGAAGGCGCAGGGGATCGTCTACACCGAGGCGACCGCCAAGGAGATCCAGTCGATGGGTCGCCGCTCGGCCGCGATCAAGTGCGATGTCACAGACGGCAAGCAGGTGAAGGAGACGGTCGACCGCGTGGTCGAGGAATTCGGCTCCGTCGACATCCTGATCAACAACGCCGGCACGCTCGACCACGTCGGCCAGTTCTCGGATCAGAATCCCGAGCTCTGGGAACGCGACCTCAAGGTCAACCTGACCGGCGGCTTCAACTGCGCCCAGGCGGTCTGGCCGCACATGAAGGAGCGGCAGTGGGGCCGGGTGATCAATATGGCCTCGGTCGCGGGGACGCTCGGCGGCTTCGGCCAGGCGAGCTACTCGACGACAAAGGCGGGGATCCTCGGCCTGACGCGGACGCTCGCGATGGAGGGTGGGAAGTACGGGATCACGTGTAACGCGATCGTGCCAGGGATCATCGGCACCGAGGCGTTCCACTTCGCGAACCCGGCGATGAACGAGCGGATCGCGAACCGGACGGTCTTCAAGCGCCCCGGTGAGCCGGACGACATCGCGAACGCCATCTGCTTCCTCTGCTCCGACCTCGCGAGCTACATCACCGGCATCCAGCTCAACGTCAGCGGCGGCGTCGAGTTGTTCGTTTTTTGATCGAGTTCGAGCTCTCCGCCGAACAGCGGGAACTGCGCGATCTCGCGCACGACTTCGCCGAACGGGAGCTTCGTCCGATCGCGCGGGAGTGGGACGACAAGGAGGACTGTCCGGCTGAGCTCCTCGCCAAGGCGGCCGCGCTCGGGCTGACCTCGCACGCGATCCCGGCGGAGTACGGCGGCGGCGGCGTCTCCGCGGTGACGTCGAGCCTGATCGCCGAGGAGCTCTCGTGGGGCTGCGCCGGACTCTCGGCTCCGATCGGCGCGACGATGTTTCCTGTGCGGCCGCTCCTTCGCTCGGGCACGCAGGAGCAGAAGCAGCGCTGGCTGCCGCGGCTCGCGTCAGAGGACGGCTGCCTCGCGGCGATCGCGTTCACCGAGCCGGGCGCCGGCTCCGACGTGATGGGCGTCCAGGCGACTGTGCGACGAGACGGCGACGAGTACGTCCTCGGCGGCGAGAAGTGCTACATCACGAACGGCGGCGTCGCCGAGTTGACGATCGTCTTCGCCAAGCTCGAGGGCGCGATCACGGCCTTCCTGATCGAGGCGCACGATCCGGGCGTCTCCGCCGGACGCAAGGAGCCGAAGCTGGGCCTCCGCGCCTCGCGCACGGGCTCGATCCTGTTCGACGAGGCCCGCATCCCCGCCGACCGCCTGCTCGGCGAGGAAGGCGAGGGCTTCGCGATCGCGATGGACTTCTTCATGCACTCGCGGCCACAGGTCGCTGCCTCCGCGCTCGGAATCGCCCGCGCCGCGTTCGAGTACGCGACGGAGTACGCGAACGAGCGCCGTGCCTTCGGCAAGCCCTTGATCGCCAAGCAGGGCGTCTCGTTCAAGCTCGCCGACATGGCGATCCAGGTCGAGGCCGCGCGGTTGCTCGTGTGGCGGGCCGCGGCGGCGCTCGACGCCGGCGACGACGCCGGGTTGCTCGGCTCCTACGCGAAGGCGTTCGCCGCCGACGCGGCGATGAGCATCACCACGGACGCCGTCCAGGTGCTCGGCGGCGCCGGGATCATGCGCGACCACCCGGTCGAGAAGTGGATGCGCGACGCCAAGGTGCTGCAAATCGTCGAGGGCACGTCGGAGATCCAGCGGCACGTGATCACGCAGTATTTGCGGCGGTAGGAAGGTCTGAACGCTCCAGCGCGCGAAGCCGCCTGAAGGGGCTGCGTCGCGGCCCACAGCGTCTTCCGAAACCGCCGCTACACTGACGCGCTCGTGCGGGTTGACGCGACATCTGTCCGCGCCGGGTCCGACCGCTCCGCGCGACTGATCGCTCGCTGGGTGCTGGTCTCCCTGGCGCTCCTCGCCGTTCTGACGGCGCTGATCGGGCTTGCGTTCGCGGGCTCGACGACGCGCATCGCGGAGGGCGTCGCCATCGCCGGAGTGGACGTCGGCGGACTGACGAAGAACGAGGCACGAGCGTTGCTCGAGAGCCGCTTCGAACGAGTCGCTCGCGTTCCCGTCGTCTTCACCGCGGGCGGCGAGACGTTCCCGATCAAGGCGACGACGCTCGGCGTCGAGGCCGACTGGGCCTCTGCGATCGAAACGGCCTCCCGCGAGGGCGAGGGCTTCGGCCCGGTCCGGGGGTTCCGCCGCCTGCAGGCGCGGTTCTTCGGCGCAGAGATCAGCCCGCCTGCCCAGGCCTACGAGGCCGCGCTCGAGTACAAGGTCGCGGGGCTCGCTCGCGCGATCGACCAGCGTCACGTGGAGGCGAAGCTCGTGCGGCGCGGGCTCGCGGTCGAGATCGTCGCGGGCCAGCCGGGACGGGCGCTCGACCGGGGGGCCGCCGCGGGGCGCATCGTCCGCAATCTCGCGCGGCTCGAGCGCGGCAATACGATCGCGTTGCCCGTCAGCATCGACCCGGTCGAGGTCACCGCCGCCGAGCTCGCTCCCGTCGCACGGCAGGCGCGGATCGCCTTGTCCGCCCCGATCCGGCTCGAGTACGAGGGTACGCGCTGGAAGCTGCCGCGCTGGCGGATCGCCGAACTCCTCACGCTTCCGGTTGCAGGCGAGACCGAGGTGGCGATCGCAGGTCGGGGCGCCGAGTCCTGGTTCGCGAAGCTGCGCAAGACCGTCGAGCGGGCACCGACCGACGCCATGGTGCGACCGGCGGGCGACGGCGTCGAGATCGTGCCCGACAAGGCCGGGCTCGCCGTCGATGTGCCGGCGACCGCAAAAGCGTTGCTCGCGGCCGTCGTCTCACCTGTTGCGCGTACGGCGACGCTGGCGGTTCGCACCGCCGAGGCAGAGCGCACGACGGCGGAGGTCCAGGCGATGGGGATCGAGCGCCGGCTCGCCTCCTACACGACCCTGTACGCGGGAACCTACGACCGGATCACCAACCTTCAGATCGGGACGTCGCTGCTGAACGGCGCCCTGGTCGCGCCCGGCGGCACGTTCTCCTTCAACGATCGCGTCGGCGAGCGGACGCTCGAGCGCGGCTTCCGCCCGGCGCCGGTGATCATCAAGGACGAGTACGAGGAGGACGTCGGCGGCGGCGTCTCCCAGGTCGCGACCACTGCGTTCAACGCCGCGTGGGAGGCAGGCCTCCGGATCGTCGAGCGGCAGCCGCACTCGCTCTACATCAGCCGCTACCAGACCGGCCGAGACGCCACCGTCAACTTCCCGGACCTCGACTTGAGGTTCGTCAACGACACGCCGAAGTGGATCCTGGTCGCCGGCGCCTACGGCGGCTCCGGCATCACCGTTTCGATCTACGGCGGCGGCCCAGAGCGCCGAGTCGAGAGCGGCGAGGGCTCGATCCGGGAGACGGGCCCGGCACCGATCCGCCGCGTGCCCGACGCAACGCTCGAGCGGGGGACGACGGTGATCGAGGAGAAGGGATCGCCGGCGCGCGCGACGAGCGTGACCCGGACGGTCTACGACGAGAGCGGCGCCGTCCTCTACGACGAGACCTGGAACACGTCCTACCGTGGTGAGTACGAAGTCATCCGGGTCGGCACGAAGCCGCCGCCGGAGCCCGTGCCGGTCCCCGAGCCGAAGCCGGCCGACAAGCCGAAGCCGCCCAAGGGTGAGGCGCCGCCGCCGGCCACGACAGCTCCGACGCCGACGCTCCCTCCGGCTACGCCGCCGGCTGCGCCTCGGCCGTAGCGACGGCTTCGGCGAACCACGCCGGGACGCGCGTCGGCCTGTGCGTGGTGCGGTCGACGGTGGCATGTGACGTCGAACCCTCGGCGACGAGCTCTTCTCCTCTCGTCACTGCATATTCGTAGCGGAAGCGCGCGCCCCTGATGTCGACGCAGCGTGTCCAGATCCGCAGGCGGTCGTCGAAGCGGGCGGCCAGGTCGTAGCGCACGTTCACCTCGGTCGTGAGCGCCTCGATCCCACGCTCCTGGATCGCCAGGTAGCCGCCGGCATGCTCGGCGAGATACGCGACACGAGCGACCTCGAGCCAGACGACGAAGGACGCGTGGTGCGCAATCCCCTGCGCGTCCGTTTCGGCGAACCTGACGGTCACCTCCGTTGAGAACGCGTAGCCCTTCATGCGACATGGTCGCATGTGGGCCTCGCGGCCGGTTCTCGAGCCTTACGCGGCCGCGCGGCGCACGGTCCGCTCGTCGAGAACCCGGTGACAGTCCGAGCAGACCTTCTGCTCGACCTCGTATGGGATCCCGGCGTGCTGACGCAGCGCGTGCGCGACGACTGCTTTGTGCTCGTGAAGCTGGCTGACTCTCTTGACGAAGTTCCTGGCCATCTCGCTCCTCAGCGTACTCCTCGTTGCGGGGGAATCAAGTACCGAAAGGGGCACAAAACTCCAACAAAATCGACACGGCCACAACCTTTTTACCTCACCGCTACCGTGCCTTCATGCGCGTGCTCCTGATCCTGCTCCTCGCGTCGGCTGTCGCCGGTTGCGGAGGCTCTGATCGAGGCTCCGAACAGCGCTCCGGCGAGACCGCTTCACCTACCTCAGACGTCGCAGCCGCGCAAAAGACAGTGCGGAGTTGCGTGGCCGGCGTTACAGAACCCGTCGGCTCGGCGACAACGACCTACGCGGCCGTCGTCCAAGACCGGGCGATCGCCTACCGCGTTCCGGGCTCGGGCCGCCTCGCGAGCTTCGGCTCGAAGAACGTCAACGGCGTCCCGACCGTCTTCGCAGTTCTTTCCGAACGACTGGCGGCGGACTGCGCCGTCCAGTGGTACCGCGTGCAGCTGCCGCTGAAGCCGAACGGAATCGCGGGTTGGGTTCGAGCGGTCGACGTCGAGCTCGCGCCAGTGACGACGCGGATCGAGGTCGACCTCTCCGAGCGGCGCGTCACGCTTTACGACCGGGGTCGCCGCGTCCTCACCGCGCCCGCCGCGATCGGCTCGCCGCAGACCCCGACGCCGACGGGGAGCTACTACGTCAACCAGCGCCTGATCCCACGTGACGATTCCGGCCCGTTCGGCCCTGGTGCGGTCGGGATCTCCGCGTTCTCCGAGGTGCTGACCGGCTGGGCGCAGGGCGGCCCGATCGCGATCCACGGCACGAATCGTCCTGACCTGATCGGGCGCGCCGTCTCGAACGGCTGCATCCGCGTCCGAAACGACCTGTTGCGCCGAATCTTCGACCGCGCGCTCGCGGGAACGCCGGTTACCGTACGCGCCTGAGGGGTACGATCGGCCCATGGCGAAGACACAGCAAAAAGACATCCTCTCGCGCGTCCAGGATATGGGCGCCGAGGCTCTGAACAAGCTGACCGACATGCCCGGCGGCGGCAAGGCGATGGAGATGCTGAACGAGTCGAAGTCGCGGCTGGACGACGTGCAGAAGAAGCTGCGTGGCCTCGACGAGCTCGAGAAGCGCGTCGCCAAGCTCGAGAAGCAGCTGGCGGCCAAGCCGGCGGAGAAGAAGCCGGCCGCCCGCAAGCCGGCGAAGAAGCCCGTCGCGCGGAAGAACTAAGCCGGCACCCGCACCCGCAGCGCACGTGGCACGACCTCGAAGCGCGCCGGGGTCGTGCCCGGCTGCTCGCCATCGAGCTCGACGGGTAGCGCCGTCTCCGAGTCGACCGTGACGACGCTCCCGTGGAGGAGCTCGGCCTTCGGGTGCGGCAGGTGCGCGCCGCGGTAGGTCTTGGGGAGCGTCACGAGCAGGTCGCCCTTGGTCAGGTCGCCAATCGTGAGCACGTCGAAGAGGCCGTCGTCCGGCTCAGCGTCCGGGCAGATGACCATGCCGCCGCCGAACGTCTTGCCGTTGGCGACGACGACGTCGTGCATGCGGCCGATCCGGGTCTCGCCGTCCACCGTCACCCGCAACTCGGAGTTCTGCCACCGGGCGAACACGGCGATCGTGGCCCAGAGGTACGAGATCTTGCCGCCGAGCGCCTTCGTCGTCTCGTTTGCGCGCTGGGCGATCGCGCCGCTCATGCCGGCGCTCGCGACGTTCGCGAAGTGCGACGTCGCCTCGCTGCCGTCCCAGGCGCGGTAGGTCGCACGACCGAGGTCGATCGTCCGCGCCGTCCCGGTGAGCGCCACGTCGATCGCCCCCTCGAGCTTGTGCGGGATCTTGTAGGTGCGGGCGAAGTCCCAGCCTGTCCCACGCGGGATCACCGCGATCTCGACGTCGTCGCGGCCGGCGATCCCGTTCGCGACCTCGTTGACCGAGCCGTCGCCGCCGACGACGACGAGCAGGCTCGCGCCGGCGTCAGCGGCCCCGCGTGCGAGG
>JALYRA010000297.1 GCA_030855545.1 Actinomycetota bacterium
CTACTTCCGGATCAACGCCGAGAACATGGGCCAGTTCGAGCGCACGCTGATCATCGTCGACGAGGACGCGTACGTGCACTACGTCGAGGGCTGCACCGCGCCGATCTACTCGTCCGACTCGCTGCACAGCGCGGTTGTCGAGATCATCGTCAAGCCCCGCGGACGCTGTCGCTACACGACGATCCAGAACTGGTCGAACAACGTCTTCAACCTCGTCACGAAGCGTGCGGTCGCCTACGAGGACGCGACGATGGAGTGGGTCGACGGCAACCTCGGCTCGAAGCTGACGATGAAGTACCCGGCGATCTGGTTGATGGGTCCGCGCGCGCACGGCGAGGTGCTCTCGATCGCGTTCGCCGGCAAGGGTCAGCATCAGGACGCGGGCGGCAAGGTCGTCCACGTCGCGCCGAAGACGACGTCCGTGATCACCTCTAAGTCGATCTCGAAGGACGGTGGCCGCGCCGGCTACCGCGGGCTGCTCGAGGTGGCGAAGGGCGCAACCGGGGCGAAGTCGAAGGTCGTCTGCGACGCGCTGATCCTCGACGAGGCATCGCGCTCCGACACCTATCCCTACATCCGCGTCGACGAGAACGACGTCGACCTCGGCCACGAGGCGACCGTCTCCAAGATCGGCGAAGAGCAGCTCTTCTACCTGATGAGCCGCGGCCTCTCCGAGTCGGAGGCGAGCGCGATGATCGTGTCCGGCTTCGTCGAGCCGATCACCAAGGAGCTGCCGCTCGAGTATGCCGTCGAGCTGAACCGGCTGATTCAGCTCCAAATGGAGGGCAGTGTTGGCTAGCCCGGTAACGGGCCTCGACTTCGTCGCCGTGCCGTCCACCGACTGGAAGCGATCGCGGGCCTTCTACGTCGACACGCTGGGGCTGCGGCCCGACGACACCGGTGACTCCGAGTTCTGGGTCGGCGAGACGTGCTGCGGGATCTACGAGCCGACGACGTTCGGGCTGGAGTTCGCGCCGCAGACGACGGCGCACCTCGCGCTGCACGTCGAGGACATGCCCTCTGCGCGCGCCGAGCTCGAGGCGAAGGGCGTCGAGTTCGCGGGCGAGACCTTCGACACGGGCGTCTGCTACATGGCGTTCTTCGAGGATCCCGACGGCAACGCCCTGATGCTCCACCACCGCTACTCACCGCGCGAGACGGGGAACAGCGACTCGTGATCGGCGCGCAGCGCGTTGACTTCGTCTCGATCCCGGTAACCGACTCGGACCGGGCTGCACAGTTCTACGGCGAGACGCTCGGCCTCGAGCGCGACGCGCAGTCGAACTCGAACTGGCCCGAGTTCACGCTCGGGAACGTGACGCTGTCGATCGTCGTGCCCGCCGCCATCGGTTGGCCGCTGGTGAACACCCCTCCCGGGGCGATCGCCATCCGCGTCCCGGATGTCGCGGGCGCACGCGAGAAGCTCGAGGGGGCAGGCGTCCAGTTCGTCGGCGACACTTTCGACAGCGGCGTCTGCCACATGGCCTTCTTCAAGGATCCCGACGGGAACGGCTTGATGCTGCACCACCGCTACGCGCCGTACCACGACGGCTCGACGCCGTAACCATGCAGATCGAGCACGTCGACTTCGTGTCGTTCCTGACACAGGACATCCAACGCGCGCGCACGTTCTACGCCGACACGCTGGGTCTGAAGATCGAGACCGAAGGCGAGTCCGACATGGAGTTCAGCTGCGGCCAGATGACGCTCGACATCTTCGATCCGTCGAGCATCGGCCAGCCGTTTGCTCCGTCGCCGGCCGGCCTCGCGCTGCGCGTGCCGGACGTCGCGGCCGCCCGAGCCGAGCTGGAGCGCAAGGGCGTCGCCTTCGACGGTGAGACGCTGGACACAGGCGTCTGCCACATGGCCCACTTCAAGGATCCCGACGGCAACTCACTGCTACTGCACCGGAGGTACGCGCCTCGTGGCTAGGACCGACCTGCTCGAGCGCTACCGCGCGCTGCCGTTTCCGACGACCACGGACGAGTCGTGGCGCTTCACCGACCTGAAGGGCTTCGACCCCGAGTCGTTCTCGGCGAACGGCGCCACCGAGATTGCGGCCGCGCCGGCGATGCTCGAGCTCGAGGCGGCCGGCATCGTCCGCGTCTCCGAGGCCGGAATGGAGATCGACCGCGCGCCGGACGGGATTCGCTTCGAGCAGCTGGCCGACCATCCGCAGCTCGGCGAGCTCGTCGGCTCGGACGAGAAGTTTGCGGCGCACAACGCCGCCGAGTGGGAGCACGGCCTGCTCGTCCACGTCCCGAAGGACGTCGTGCTCGAGCAACCCCTGCTCGTCCGGATCACGAACGCGGTCGAGAGCGGCTCTCTCTTCTGGCGCTTGCTCATCGTCGCCGAGCCAGGCAGCCGCTTCTCGGTGATCGAGGAGTACGCATCGTCGGCGCCCGAGCTCTCCGGGTACGTCAACGCGGCGGTCGAGATCTTCGTCGAGGACCGCGCCAAGGTGGAGTACGTCTCGGTGCAGAACGTCTCCCGCGAGACCTGGCACTTCGGCACCCACCACGCGCGGGTCGGGCGCGATGCCGAGCTCGACTGGGTCGCGGGCGGCTTCGGCTCGAAGAAGGGCAAGATCAGGATCCAGAACGACCTCGCCGGCCAGGGCGCGACCTCGCGCGTGACCGGCGCGTACTTCGCCGACGGCGTCCAGCACCTGGACTACGACACCTTCCAGGAGCACATCGCGCCGCACACGACCTCCGACTTCGCGTTCAAGGGCGTCCTCAACGACAGCGCGAGCGCGGTCTGGCGCGGGATGATCCGCGTCGAGAAGGACGCGCAGAAGACGAACGCCTACCAGGAGAACCGGAACCTGCTGCTCTCGAAGCAGGCGCACGCCGACTCGATCCCCGGCCTCGAGATCATGGCGAACGACGTTCGCTGCACGCACGGCGCGACGCTCGGCCAGGTCGACCGCGAGCAGCTCTTCTACCTGATGGCCCGCGGCCTCTCGCGCGCCGAAGCCGAGCGCCTGATCGTGCGCGGCTTCTTCCAGGACGTGCTCGACCGGATCGAGCTCGAGCCGGTGCGCGAGGCACTAGGCGCCGCGCTCGAAGCGCGGATTCCCCAGGCGTAGGTCCCTTCGGGTGCGGATCGAGGAAGGTCGTCTCGTTGAGCGACGTTGCCCGCACTGCGGGAATCTGGAGCGGCGCGCGTTCGGCGAGTCCGAGTCCGACCGTGGGGAGTTGGCCTCCTACGCGCTGGGCTGGACTGCCGGGCACGAGGATCTTGTCGGGTACATGACGATCGGAATCGGCGTCGACAACCCCGGCGGCGGCACTTTCCACATTGAAGTGCGGGTCGTCGATGACGACTCCGGTGTCGGAATGGGTCTTGTCGACACGCCCTTCGAGGAGGTCCCGCAGGGAGGTCCTGATCTCAGCCGCGGCGAGGCGCTCGCGCACGAGGACATCGCGTACATCTGGTTTGTCGTCGACCACGTGATGGCGCAGGATCGGCGAGCGCGGTGGATGGAGCACTGGCTGCTCGGGACCCAGGCCCTCGTCTCGCCGAGGGTTCTCGAGGAGACCGCGCCCGTACGACGTGTTGGGCGCGACCACGAGGCGGAGTGGGTTCTGCTGGACGAGCAAGGCGTGACCGACCTACAGCCCGTTCATCTCTTCCACGCCCTCGATCGCGACCCGTCGCTTGTCGAGGTTCTCGTTCTGGAGCCTGGGCAGGCCGCAGTCCGATCGAGCGTTGGAGATCCTTGGGCTATCAGCCCGGTTTCGTGATCACGCTCTAGACGGCAGAGACGCCGAAACTTATCGATTGCCGGTATCAATCCGCCTGTGCGCGCGGTGCTCACGATCGCTGCTGTCGCGGCCGCCGCAGGGATCGCGGGCGGCCAAGCCTCGCCCGCGCCGACGAAGACCGCCGCTTGTGCGCCGCCGCGTGCGACCGCCGGCCACACGAGCCGCGTCGAGCGAGCGCTGCGGACGCAGCACGATGTCTGGGGGAACTCGCTTCTCAGCGCGCCGGACGGGCCGAGCTACGAGGCCGCCCGCCGCTTCCTGCCGCCGATCCTCTACGCACGTGCGCCTGGCAAGAAGGCGCTCACCGAGTCGGGCGTCTACTACCTCCCGTTCGGCCAGCCGCTCGGGGCTCGGGGGTCGGGATCGATTGCGCTGCACGTCGCCGACGGGAGCCAGGTGATCGCCGAGCGCGTCGGCGGGCGGCGGCTGACGATTCTCGTCGGCGCCAAGGGCGGCGAGCGCTACGGCTCCTGCCTCGCCCGCCTAGGACAGGCGCGCCTCGCGGACGGCTTTCAGCCGATCATGAGCACGACCTACACCGACTCGGCCCGCGTCAGCTACCGCCAGGAGTCGTTCGCGGCGCAGACCTCCGAGACGGGCTCCCTTGTCAGCTTCATCCGGCTCGACGTCGACGCGCGAAGCGCTACGGCAAAGACCACGAAGCTGCGGCTAAAGCCTTCGCTGAAGGCGCTCCAGAAGGTGCTCGCGTTCACCCCGGGCGGCACAGTCAAGCGCTCGCAGCTCACGTACACGATCAAGCGCGGCACGAGGAAGACCGTCTATCTCGCCTGGATCAACTACCCCGGACGGCGCACCCTGAAGGTCGACGCCGAGCGCTACGACCGCGCCCGCCGCGCCGTTCGCGCGTACTGGAGCTCGCGCCTGCAGGAGGGCACCCAGATCGTCGTGCCGGAGCAGCGCGTCAACGATGCCTACCGGAGCGTGCTGATCCAGAACCTGAACCTGACCTGGCGCTACAGCATCGGCAACCCGTACGAGCAGTTCTCTTTCCCGGAGGGCGTTGATGTCTCCGAGGTGATGGGCGAGCTGGGCTATCCGGGCGTCGCGCGCTCGATCATGCAGACCTCCCTGACGCGCAAGGACACGCCGTATCCGAACTGGAAGATGGGCCAGCGGCTGATCGGTTCGGCGCTGCACTATCGCCTCACGCGCGACCGCGCCTACGTCGACGGGGCGACTCCGACGCTGGCGCGCTACGTCGAGGAGCTCGGGAAGCAGATCGGCGCGAGCGGTACGGGCCTCCTCGGGCGCGAGCGCTACTCCTCCGACATCCCCGAGGAGGTGCTCGGACTGCACTCGCAGGCGACGGTGTGGCAGGGCCTCCGTGCGATGGGCCGGGCCTGGGCGGAGACGGGACAAGCCGATCTCGCCCGCCGCTGCGAAGCGCTCGCGACCAGGCTCGAGGCCGGCCTCCGGCGCGCGGTCGCCTCGTCGCAGCGTCGGCTCGGCGACACGTCGCTGTTCGTTCCCGCGCGCCTCCTCGACGGCGAGCGCCCGTACAGCTCGCTCACCGAGGCACGGCTCGGCAGCTACTGGAACCTCGTCATGCCGTACGCGCTCGCCTCGGGGCTCTTCGCACCGGGAAGCCCGGAAGCGACGGGGATCCTCCGTTACATGCTCCGCCACGGCTCGCGCCTCCTCGGCGTCGTCCGTGCCGGCGCCTACGCGCTTTACCCCCGACCGGTCTACCCCGTCTCCGGCACCGACCAGGTCTACGGGATCAACGTCGCGCGCTTCCTCGCCGACAACGACGTCGCCGATCAGCTCGTGCTCAGCCTCTACGGGTCGCTCGCGGTCGCGATGACGCCGAACACGTTCGTCTCCGGCGAGGCCGCGTCCGTCGCGCCGCTCGCCGGCCAGCACTTCCGTTCGACGTACCTGCCCCCGAACGGTGCGGGCAACGCGGCTTTCCTCCTGACGCTGAGGTCGTTGCTCGTGCACGAGACGCGCGGTCCAGACGGCGCCCCGGCGGGCCTCGAGCTCGCGTTTGCCACCCCGCGGCCATGGCTCCGCGCGGGTCGACGGATCGCGGTCAGCCGCGCGCCGACGAGCTTCGGGCCTGTCTCGTACTCGATCGAGGCCCGTACCGACACCATCCTCGCGACCGTTGAGGCGCCGGCGCGCCCGGCGGCGAAGTCGCTGAAGCTACGCGTGCGCTTGCCCCGCGGACAGCGCGTCGAGTCGGCGACGGTGAACGGGAAGCCGGTTCAGGCCGCGGGAGAGACGATCGACCTGAGCGGGCTCGGCGGCCGCCTCGAGGTGATTGTCCGCTACGGCAGCCGTCGGCCCGCGTCGTCGGCCGGCTTGACCGCGGTCAAGCGGCTGCGGATCCGCTACGTCGCGCACGACGGCCGGCCCAACCACGCGACCGTGGTGCTGCCCTCGTGGTACGGGCCGGCAGCCAATCCGCCGCTGCCGTTGATCATTTCTCCGCACGGCCGCGGCCTGAACGGCCGGTCGAACTCGATCCTCTGGGGCAACCTGCCCGGCCGTGGCTCCTTCGCGGTGATCAACCCGGACGCCCGCGGCAGGAACGTCGCCCTGCACTCGTGGGGCTACGCGGGCCAGATCGCCGACCTGGCTCGCATGCCCGAGATCCTGCGGACGACGCTTCCGTGGCTCCGGATCGACCGGAGCAAGCTCTACGCGTTCGGCGGCAGCATGGGCGGCCAGGAGACGCTTCTGCTCCTTGCACGGCACCCGAAGCTTCTCGCCGGCGCCGCGGCGTTCTCGTCCGTCACCGACCTCGCGCTCCAGTACAAGAACTTCAACCGGCTGCTCTGCAAGAACGCCTGCCTGACCCTGCGCGGCAAGGAGTTCGGTTCGGATCTGCGCAAGCTCGCGCGCCGCGAGGTCGGCGGCGGCCCCGGCACCTCACCGGGCGCCTACGCCGCCCGCAGTCCGATAACTCACGTCAGGGCGATCGCGAAGTCCTGCGTGCCGCTGCAGCTGTGGTGGAGCGTCGCCGACAGGATCGTCGTCGATCAGGGCTCGCAGACCGGCAAGCTCTTCTGGGATCTTCGCCGGTTGAACCCGGGCGCGAACGTCGAGGCCTACGTCGGCTTCTGGATCCACTCGGCCGAGATGCGCGCCCGCACCGGACTCCCGCTCGCCCTCTCCCGGTTCGGCCTGCTGCCGCAGGGCCGCGCGTGGCAGAACATCAGGCGCATCCGCCCGCCTGCCGGCCGCGCCTGCTAGTCCCGCGCCAGGCGGATCCCGAACGCAACGCTGCGAGCTCGCTCACGCCTCGATCATCGCACCCGCGCGAGGCTACACTCGCGTTCGCCCCATGGCCGACGACCGCACCCCGTCCCTGCGCGTCCTGATCGTGAACGAGGAGCCAGAGCGCATCGATCGGCTGACCGCGGTCATGACCAAGCTCGGGCACGAGGTGGTCATGGGGGACAACGAGCATCCGCACATCGCGCTCGTCGGGCTCGCCTCGGACTCCGAACACGCCCTCGAGCTGATCTCCGAGTTCGTCCGCGAGGCCGCCTGTCCGGTGATCGCCGTCCTCCCCGGTCACAACCCGGAGTTCGTCAGTGCTGCTGCCGACCGTGGTGTCTTTGCCTACATCGTCGAGGGAGAAGGCGACGGAGGCGAGCTCGAAAGCACGGTCACGATCTCTCTGAGTCGCTTCGCGGAGTACCAGAATCTTCAGGGTGCCTTCGAGCGACGCGCGTCGATCGAGCAGGCGAAGGGGATCCTGATGGCCCGCCACGGGGTCGACGAGAGCAAGGCGTTCGCGATGCTACGAAACCACGCCCGGCGCGGCGGGCGGAAGCTGACCGACATCGCAGAGGCGGTCGTCCAGAGCCACGCACTCCTTCTGGAGCCGCTCGAGGAAGGCCCCCCGACCGAGCTCTGACCTACGGCTCCTGCCTGGCGCGGAGCGCACTCCAGCCGAGCAGGCCGGTGAGGTCCTCGAGCTTCTCTCCGAGCACCATCCCCTTGCTCGTGATCTCGTACTGGCGGACTCCCTTGTCGTGGTTGGAGTCACGCATCTTGAGCACCGCGACTGCGCGGCGCACCTCGGATTCGAGCTCGACGTAGCGGAGCAGGACGATGTTGTGGAAGAGGAAGGAGAGGCCGCCGACGGGAGCGGTCATCGGCCCCAGAGTCGCCACCTCGCTCGTGATCACCGAGGTGGCGCCGCCCGCCCGCAGGAATCCCGTGAGCATGCGCGAGTACGCCGGGAACCGCTCCGACTCACGCGCCGAGTACACGAGCTCGGCCAGACTGTCGATCGCGACCCTGCGAATGGAGCCGTCCCGGAGTGCCGTGCGCACGTCGTTTCCGAGTACGTCGAGGTCGAGATGGCCCTGCGGGGTGTGGTGGATCTCGAGCTGTCCCGACTTCTGTGCGGCGGCAAGGTCCCAGCCGAACGACGCCGCCTTCCTGACGAGCTGGCCGGGATCCTCCTGGAACGAGACGAACAGGCAGCGCTCGCCGTCCTCGATGCCCTGCGCGACGAACCGGAGCGCCGCAGCGGTCTTGCCTGAACCGGATGGGCCGACGAGCGCCGTGACGTCGCCCGCTGGGATTCCGCCTCCCATCATCTCGTCGAGCTCGAGATTCCCCGTCGAGACCCGTCCGTCGTTGAGCACTGCGTTCTCCAGCGTCAGTGACTCGAGTCGCGGATGGACGTACATGCCCTCGTCGCCGATGTGGAGCGAGTGCCTGCCTGCGAGATGGTTCGACCCTCGCAGCTTCAAGACCCGGAGCCAGCGCCGGTCGATCGGCTCGTGGGGTACGTAGGCGAGCTGCACGATCCCGTCCGCGAGGGAGAACTCGGCCGAGGTCTCGAGCTCATCTGCCGAGTACTCGCCGAGGAGGAGCACGACCGACTCGCTGTGGGCGACCTTGCCGGCCAGGTCGTAGAGCACTTTGCGCAGCTCGACCGGGTCGACGAAGTCGCGGAGCGCCTTGGCGCCGTCGATCACGACCACGCGCGGCTTCCGCTCGAAACAGGTGCGGACGATCTCGGTGATGAGCGGGCCGAGCGGGCCGTCGCCGGCCGTGTCCTCCTCGAGCAGCAGATCGGCGAGGTTGATGTACTCGACACGCTTCTCGATCGCGTCGGTGTCGAAGAACTCGAAGCCCTCGAGGAAGCGGACGAGCTTGTTGTGCGGCTCGGCCAGCGTCGTGTAGTAGACGGCCTTGTGCTCCTCGGTCGCGGCGGCGAAGCAGATC
>JALYRA010000310.1 GCA_030855545.1 Actinomycetota bacterium
TTCGGCTCGGTCGGCTAGCGGACGAGGGTTCCGGTCGGCCGTACGACCAGCCAGAGACCGCCGAACTCACTGACGTTCTGGCAGAGCACCTGGCCGACGCCGTCGTGCACGTAGTAGTAGAGCGGCCAGCCGTTGTAGGTGATCTGGCGCCGCCCGTCGCGCCTTCGCGTCGTGCCGATCTGCGATTGCTTGACGCCCGTGCCGGCCCGCACCGCGCCTTTGGAGAAGTAGACCGGCCACGCTGTCGCGCACGCGCCGTAGCACTGGCTCGGGCCGCCGCGGCGGTCGCGGGTGAAGCCGTAGAGAACGTGGCCGCGGCCGTCGAAGAGGATGCGGCCGAAGCGGGTCGATCGGACGGTCAGGGTCACGGGAGCCTGAGCCCGCGCCGCTGCGTCGGGGCTCGCGCCGCCGCTCTCGCGTGCGCCGGCTGGGCCTGCCACCGCGAACGCCGCGGAGGCAACTGCGATCAGAACGAGGATTCTCATGACTCGGACGGTAGACCGCGACTGCTTACGGCCGTGTGAACAATCAGCGGCGTGCTTCGGCACGGACGTCCGCGGCGTCGAGAGCGCCGAGCGCCCAGAGCCGGTCGAGCGCGTCCACGGCCTCGGGGGCGAACTGGGCGCCGCGCTCGCGCTTGCACTCGGCGACCGCTGCGTCCAGCGCAAGGGCGTCGCCGTAGACACGGTCCGATGTCATCGCGTCCCAGGCCTCGGCGAGCGCCAGCAGCCGGGCTCCAGCCGGGATCGCCTCGCCGGCGACCCCATGCGGATAGCCGGCGCCGTCCCACCGCTCGTGGTGATGGCGGATCCAGCCGAGTTGCTCCTCGTCGAGCGCCTTGACGGCGAGCTCGGCCCCGGTGTCGGGGTGGTTGCGGATCTGCTCGCGCTCCTCATCGGAGAGCGGGCCGGGCTTGCGCAGGACGTCCTCGTCGATGCCGAGCTTGCCGACATCGTGCAGGAGCGCGGCCTGGGCGAGCCGAATCGCGCGGTCCGCGCCCCAGCCGCTCGAGAGCGCGAGCTTCTCGGAGACGCGCGAGACCCGTTCGGAGTGTCCCTCGGTCCCGGGGTCCTCGGCGTCGAGCTCGCGCGCGAGCGCGCGGAGCCGGCTGAGACCGCGGTCGTCCTCCGCCTGCGCGGCCGGACCGCCGTCGAGCTCCTCGCTGTACTTGAAGGTTGCGTCGCCGCCGGAGGCCTTCGCGTGGACGAGCGCGACCTCGGCGAGCGCGAGCAACTCGTCAGCGCCGCCGACGTCCTCGAAGTCGCACACGCCGGCGGAGACCGTGACGACGCCGATGCCCTCGACGGGCGCGGCGGCCACGGTGCGTCTGGCCCGCTCTGCTGCGATCCAGCCGTTCAGGCCCTCGGTCTCGGGAAGGATCCAGCCGAAGTGGTCGGCGGAGAGCCGCGAGACGAGCTCCCCGTTCCGGACGGTGGCGGCGAGCCGGCGGCCGATCTCCGCCAGCGCGCGGTCGCCGGCGAGGCGGCCGTGCTCGGCGTTGATCTGCCTGAACCCGTCGATGTTGATCAGGACGAGCGAAAGCGCGCGTTCGTGCCGCTCGGCACGTCGCGACTCGGCGCGCAACTGCTCGTGGAAGGCGCGATGGTCGGGGAGATTCGTCAGCTGGTCGCGGGTCGCGAGCGCGCCGAGCTGGGCGCTCGTGTCGGCGAAGGCGATCGCGGGCTGGGAGGCGAGGACGAGCGCAGCGAGGCGCTCGGCGTCGCCGCCGGGTGCAACGATCGCGCCCCAGAGCCGAGCGCCGACGCGAACCGGGGCGGCGTCGGGGGCGGGGCGGCCGCTGCGGAAGACGAGTGCGGCGGCCTCGTCGCGCTCGAGCGAGACGGTGGTGCCGGGCACGAGGTGGGATGAGCCGACGGGCTCGAAGCCGCCGACGATCGTGCCGAAGCCGCCGGTTTCGAAGCGGACGACCGCGGTCGCAGCGACGCCGAGGTCGCGGGCGATCTCCTCGGCGACGACGGAGAACAGCTCGACCGGGTCGGGCTCGAGCGCCACAGCGTCGAGAATCCGCTGCTCGGCGGTGCGCAAGGTCGGCGCGGCGGGGCCGCGCAGCACGGAGACGACGCCGGCGACGAAGCCGAGCTCGTCGCGACGTGAGATGCGCCGTCCCTCGAGAACGACGTACGTCCCGTCCTTGCGCACGTAGCGCTGCGGGCCGTTCGGGGGCGAGAGGAGATCGTCCGGGTGCAGGAGCGCATACACCTCGGTGCCGACGAGTTCCGAGGGCGCCCAGCCGAGCAGCTGCTCGACGGCCGAGGAGCACGAGGTGATCAAACCGTCGCGGTCGAGCTCGAGCACCAGCGCGTCGCTCGCGTCAGCGACGAGGCGACGCGCGTTCTGCTCCTCGCCCACCTGGGCGTGGGCGCGTGCGGAAGTGAGACGCTCACGGTCGAGCGAGCGCTCGAGAACCGCCTCCGCCAGGGTCCGGCGGTGGAGGCGAACGGCGGCGCCGAGGAGGAGCAGCAGGATGAGCAGGCCGGCGGCGGCGGCGCCGAGAGGGATGAGCGGCGAGGCGGCAGCGGGTGCAAGCGAGATGCGCCAAGTCCGCCCTCCGACCTTTGCGTTCGCGACTGCGACACCGCCGGGGCCGTGCGCCAGCACGGTGCGCCCGTCGGTGACGCGCACGTCGAGGCCCTGAGGAAGGCCGGCGAACGCAGCGCCGATCAGGTCGTCAGCGGAGAACGCGCCGGCAACCAGCCCGAGCAGCGCGTCGCGGCGCTGACCCGGCGTCTCGAGCGGCATGCCGCGGGCGAAGACCGGAACGAAGGAGAAGACGCCGAGGCTGCCGTCGCGCTCGAGGCGCACCGGCGCCGAGAGCTGTGACTGGCCGGTTGTACGGGCCGAGCGCAGCGCCTTGCCGAGGGACGGGTCGGAACCGAGGTCGAGGACGTCGGGGGAGGTCGCAACGGGCTGCTGGCGCAAGAGTGGATAGACGAAGGTGGCGCCGGCGTCGGCGGCAATCCGGATCTGCTCGCTCGCCTCGAGCTGACCGAGCTGACCGGCGGCGACTCGGGGTGCCCAGCCGACAGCGACGATCTCGGCGCGAGCGAGCGGCACCTTGGCGTGCGTTGCAAAGGCTCGCTCGTCGACTGAGCCGGATGCGTCGTAGGCGGCGCGAACTCCCTGAAGCGCCAGTTCTGCGGCGCCGGCGCGCTCCTCGATCGCGATCGCGGCGGCATGAGCGTGCTCGTTCGCCTCGCGGCGCACATCGGACTCCTCCATTCGCCAGAGCGCGAGCGCGAGCGTCGCGGTCACGACCACGCAGGTGAGCAGGGCGAGCGGAAGACGGAGCGGAGCCGGCACTGGCCCGGTATTCGGCCTGTGCGACGCGGAGTTGAGCGCTAGTACGGGTTCGGAACCGACACCCAGAGGATGCGGGCGATCTCGGTGTCGGAGCCGTTCTTCCAGGTGTGCGGCTTCGAGAGCGGGTAGGTCAGCGCGTCGCCCTCCTCCAGCACGTGTCGCTCGTCGCCGACCTGCAACTCGAGCGAGCCGGCGAGGACGTAGACGAACTCCATCTCACCCGGGAGCGAGTTGAGCTCGGCGCCCGCGCCCGCTCCGGGTGCGATCTCCGATTCGATCGCCTGGAAGCGCTCTTCATCGCGCGAGGAGAGCAGGTGGTTCTCGGACGCGAAGGCGTCATTCATCTTCGGCCGCTCGTTCTTGCGGACGAGCGCCGGAGCCGGCTCGCGCTCGAAGATGTGGGAGAGGCGGACGCCGAGCGCGTCGCAGATCCGGGCGATCGAGGAGAGGGACGGCGCCGTGCGGTCACGCTCGAGCTGGCTGATGAACCCTTTGGTCAGGCCGGTGGCCACGGCGAGCTGCTCGATCGTCAGCCCGCGCTCGCGGCGCAGCGAGCGCACGCGCGCACCCACCTTCGGCGTGTCGTTGCGGGCCGCCAGTGGGGTCGCTCTCGGCATGCCCTCGATCATACGCAGGTTTAGTCCAAGGGCAACTGTGACATCAGGGAATACCGGTATTCTTTTTGTAGTTGGTATCTGTACGGAAGAACCACGGCGAAGGAGTGACCCTGTGAGCACCACAATGCTGCTCGTCCCGCTGGAAGACATCGTCGTCTTCCCGAACATGAACGTGACCCTGACCGTGGACGTCGGATCCGAGGAGCGCGTGCTCCTCGTTCCGCGCCACGAAAACGACTATGCGAGCGTCGGCGTCGTCGCCGAGGTGACCGACCGGGTGCGGCTTCCGGGCGGCGGCCGTGCGGTCGCGCTCAGCGGCCTGCACCGTGGTGTGGCCGGCGCCGCCGAGACCGACCCGCTCGGAAATCTGCGCGTCCAGGTCGAGGAGCGGCCCGATCCCGAGGACGCCGACCCCCGCACGCGCGAGCTCGAGCGCGAGTACCGCGCCATCGTCGAGGAGATCCTCGAGCTGCGCGGCGACGACGGCCGCATCTCCGCCTTCGTCCGCTCGATCACCGAGCCGGGCGCGCTCGCGGACACCGTCGGCTACGCGCCCGACTTCTCCTTCGAGCAGAAGGTGCGGTTGCTGGAGCAGCTCGACGTGAAGGACCGTCTCGCGCACGCGATCGAGCTGCAACGCGAGCGCCTGGCCGAGATGCAGGTGCGCCGCCGGATTCGCGACGACGTCGAGGAAGGCACCGCGAAGCAGCAGCGCGAGTACATCCTCCGCCGCCAGATGGAGTCGATTCGGAAGGAGCTCGGTGAGGACGACGCGTCGGTCGTGGACGAGTTCCGCCGGAAGCTCGAGGAGGCGGATCTGCCGGAGGCGGTCGGCGAGCAGGTCGAGCGCGAGCTCAGCCGGCTCGAACGGCAGGGCGACAGCTCGCCGGAGGCGTCGATGATCCGCAACTACCTCGACTGGATCCTTGCGGTGCCGTGGGGTACGCGCTCCGAGGAGCGCCTCGATCCGGTCCACACGCGCGAGGTGCTCGACACTGACCACGCCGGTCTCGACGACGTCAAGGACCGGATCGTCGAGTACATCGCAGTGCGCAAGCTCCGCGAGGAGCGCGGGATCGAGGCGGACAAGCGCTCCGGCGCGATCCTGACCCTCGTCGGCCCGCCCGGGACCGGCAAGACTTCGATCGGCGAGTCGGTCGCCCGCGCGCTCGGCCGGGAGTTCGTTCGCATGTCGCTTGGCGGTGTCCGCGACGAGGCCGAGATCAGGGGCCATCGGCGGACCTACATCGGCGCCTTACCGGGCCGGCTCGTAAGAGCCCTCAGAGATGCAGGGACGATGAATCCGGTGATCCTGCTCGACGAGGTCGACAAGGTCGGCGCCGACTGGCGCGGCGACCCGTCTTCCGCTCTGCTCGAGGTGCTCGACCCAGCCCAGAACCACTCGTTCCGCGACCACTACCTCGATGTCGAGCTCGACCTCTCCGAGGTTGTGTTCATCGCGACGGCGAACGTGGCCGACTCGATCCCGGACGCGCTGCTCGACCGGATGGAGGTGATCCGCTTCGACGGCTACACGACCGACGAGAAGGTCTCGATCGCCCGCGGGTATCTCTGGCCGCGGCAACGCGAGCGGAACGGGTTGCGCGAGGACGAGGTGGCGATCTCCGACGACGTCCTCGAGACTGTCATCTCCGACTACACCCGCGAGGCCGGAGTCCGGCAGCTCGAGCGCGAGCTCGGGAAGCTGTTGCGGAAGACCGCAACCCGAATCGCGTCCGCGCAGGTCGTGGCTCCGCTCGAGCTGACGCTCGAGGAGGTGCGTGACGCTCTCGGCAGGCAGAAGTTCTACCGCGAGGCGGCGGAGCGGACGGCAGTGCCCGGCGTCGCGACCGGCTTGGCCGTAACCGGCACGGGCGGCGACGTCCTCTTCGTCGAGGCGACCGCCGCGAAGGGCGACAAGCTCGTGCTCACCGGCCAGCTCGGCGACGTGATGAAGGAGTCGGTGCAGATCGCTCTATCGTCGCTCCGCTCGCGCGCCTCCGAGCTCGGCATCGACGAGGAGGCGTTCGAGCA
>JALYRA010000319.1 GCA_030855545.1 Actinomycetota bacterium
CCGCCAGGAAGTCGACGTACGGACCGAAGGCGTCCTCGTCGAGTCGTTCGCCCGTGAGCGGCGTCACGGCGGCGGCCAGGGCACCTCGCAGCATCTCCCGACTCTATGCTGCGGCCCGTGAGTGCGCTGCGGATCGAACGTGAAGGCGAGCTGCTCCGGATCACGCTGGCACGCCCGGAGACGAGGAACGCCTTCGACGCGGCGATGATCGCGGAGCTTTCGGAGGCGTTCGTCGACGTCGGCAAGGCACGCGCGGTGCTGCTCGCCGGCGACGGGGCGAGCTTCTGTGCCGGCGCGGACGTCGAGTGGATGCGCGCCTCGGTCGACCTTGACTTCGACACGAACGTGGCGGACGCGAACGCACTGCGCGGAATGCTCGAGGCGATCGACCGCTGTCCGGCGCCGGTCGTCGTTCGGATCCAGGGCCACGCGCTCGGCGGCGGCGCCGGCCTGGTGGCGTGCGCCGACATTGCGGTCGCCGACGAGCGCGCCGTGTTCGCCTTCTCCGAGGTCAAGCTCGGAATCATTCCCGCCGTCATCTCCCCGTTCGCGCTGGCGAAGATCGGGCCGACTTGGGCGCGCCGCTACTTCGCCACCGGCGAGCGCTTCGACGCGGCGACGGCGCTGCGAATCGGGCTCGTGCACGACGTCTCCGCGGATCTCGACGCCGCGGTCGAACGAGTCCTGGCGGAACTCTGGAGCGCAGGCCCGCGAGCGGCGCGACACGCCAAGAAGCTCGTCCTCGAGCGGCCCGACGGACCCGAGACCGCGAAGCGGATCGCCGAGCGCCGCACGAGTGACGAGGGCCAGGAGGGCCTGCGCGCGTTCCTCGAGCGGCGCAGCCCGAGCTGGGTCAGCGAACAGTCAGAACCGGGCTGATCGTGCGCGTCGGCGTATGCATGATCCGGAGCTTCGAGCCCTTGCCGGCGCGCACGTACCGATACAGGAAGCCGCTTGCCGTCGTCCGGTAGGCGCCGTTGACAGTGCGCCACGCACCCTCGCGGAACTGCTGGAGCACGTAGAACTGACGGCCGTCGCCGGGGCGCACGTGCCCCCAGATCGCGGTTGTGCTGCCGCTTCGGTACGCCTGGGTTGCGGCGACCATGAACGCGTTTCGCGACGGCTTCGCCACATCGGCGGCGGTCAGCAGGCCGCTCTGGAAGCCGCCGAGGTCGCCGTCGTCGCGATAGAGGTAGTGGATCAGCATGTCGACGTTGCGCGCGTTGAAGACACGGCGCGCGGCCTCGCCGATGTACTGCGCCTGCCGTGCCGGCGAGACTCCGAGCGCGCGGTCGGGCGGGTTCGTCTGATAGCCGTACTCCGTCAACCAGATCCGCTTCTGGCTCCCCCATGCGCGCGACACCTCGCGCAGAAGGCGCTCGAGCGAGGCCATGGTGATCGTCGAGCAGTGCCCGCACGCGCCCGTGGTCGGAGTCTGGAAGCGGTCGAGCGGATACGGATGGTGCGCGTAGGCGTCGAGCCGCGCGCCTGCGGCGCGCATGCCGCGGATCCAGTCGACCGGCGAGACACCACCCGTGGAGCCACGCGGGGCGGTGACGCCGCCCGCGACACGGGTGCCGCCGCTGGCCTGCTTGATAGCCGCGTAGGCCGGGTTGAGGAGCTTCGTCACGTAGGTGCTCGGCGTCGTCGGGCGGAGCCAGCGCCGTTGGTTCGGCTCGTTCCAGATCAGCCAGTCCTTCACCCAGCTGTAGCGCTTAGCGGTTGCGGCGGCGAACCCGGCAAACGTCGAGGCGGAGGTCGGAGCGACGTTCGACGACTGGCCGCCGTTCGCCCAGCCCGGCGTGCCGTAGAGCGTGGCGACGGCGCGGATGCCACGCGCGCGGAGGCCGTTCAGCACCGGATCGACACTGCTCCAGTCGCGGTCACCGCGTTGCGGCTCGACCTTGCTCCAGTCGATCGTGAAGCGGACGATGTCGACGCCGAGGCGGTCGAGCGTCGCGATTCGCTGCTCGAGCGTGCCAGGCCCGAACTGGAGCCACGCATCGTCCTGGATTCCGTACTGGACACCCGGGGCCGCCGCGGCCGGCTGCGCCGAAGCAACGCCCACGAGGACGATCAGGAGTAGGAGTGCGCGTCTCACCGAGCCAACGTAGCCGCCTTCCCATTTGGGTCGTGTAAGGCCGTGTAAGGGATCCGTCAGCGCGAGGTGACGGTCACCGCCGCGCCCGAGCCGGCCGGCGTCGCGAGCCGGTAGCTCGTCGTCCGGTGCGGCTCTACCGTGACCGTAAAGCGGCCGTCCGGCCTCGGCTGGACGCGCTTGACGGTCGTCCACGTGCCCCCGTTCACCTGCCGCTCGAGCCGGAGCTTTCTGAGCCCGCGGACGAACCCGGTCAACACGACCGGAAGCCCGGCGCTCGCAAGCGCGCGTCCTCTTTCGAGCTCGAGGTTCAGCACCCGCAGGTCGAACCAGGTCGAGCGGAGATCGAGCGCGCGGCGGAAGTCCTGCGGGAGCATCGGCCGCGTCCCGCTCGCGAGCTTCAGCCTGATGCCGGTAACGCGGCCGGACTCCCCCCGCGTCAGGAGGACGTCCCGCAGACCGGAGACGCCGAGCTTCGCGCCGACCTCGCCCGGAGACATCCGAAACGGTCCCCAGCGATGGTGCTTGGACAGGTTGTCGTGCGGGTCGGCCACCGATACGAGGTACGGCACTGCCCGCGCGCGCGGCCACGCCTCGGCCACCGAAACCGTCTTCCCGCCCGAGGTCGAGTGATAGAAGGTCGTGGCGACGCGGCCGTTCCAGGTGAGAACGCGCCCTGCGGTCGAGCCGATCGCGCGGTTCGTCGACACCTCCTCGGCTCGCACGCCGCCGTAGACCTGGCTGCGGGTGTCGGCGTAGAGGTCGTAGAGCTTCCCCGGCTTCAGCGTCGCGAGTGCATACGAGCGCGCGACGACTGCCTGCGCGCGTAGCGCCTCCGGGTGCCATTCCTCAGGCATCTCCCACGGGACGACGCCACGGAGGTACCGGTCGAGCGGCAGCTTGTTCACGATCGTGAGCCTGCCGCCGACGCGGTGAACGAGCAGCTTACCGCGGTAGGCGTTGCCGTCGAGGACGAGCGGCGCGGCCCCGGCCTCGTAGCGCAGAGGCAGGCGGGCGGCGGCGATCTTCCCGGCCGCAACGTTGAGCGTCCCGGGCTTGTGCCGGCGCACCTTGCCGAGAGCGTCGACCACCTTGAAGGGCTTCGACGACCCGATCCTCACCGCACCCTTGCCCTCGAGCAGGAGGACGCGCACGGGGCGTGCCGGTATCAGCGTCAGCTGGGTGCCGCGGTAGAAGTGCTTCAGGATCCGCTGGTGGCGCCAGCCCGACTCGGCGAAGCCGCGCGCGCCGTACTGGCTCATGCCGACGCCGTGCCCCCAGCCGCGGCCGTCGACGATGAAGGTCGTCGCCGCAGCTGCCGACGAGGGCAGCGCGAGCGCGATCGAGCAGAGGAGGATCAAGCGCCACATGAAGCGGGGCAGGTTAACGCCCCCCTCTAGGATCCGCAACGTGCCGATCGAGAAGCTTCTGGTGGCGAACCGCGGCGAGATCGCCGTTCGCATCTTCCGCACCTGCCGCGAGCTCGGGATCGCGACGGTCGCGGTCGCTCCGCCCGACGACGCGGGCGGGCTCCACGCGCGCTCCGCGGACGAGAAAATCGAAATCTCGAGCTACCTCGACCAGGATGAGCACATCCGCGCCGCCAGGCAAGTGGGGGCCGACGCGATTCATCCCGGCTACGGGTTCCTGTCCGAGAACGCCGACTTCGCCGAGGCGGTCGGGGCCGCCGGGCTGACCTGGGTCGGGCCGCCGCCCGAAGCCCTCCGCCAGGGCGGCGACAAGCTCGCAGCGAAGCGGATCGCTATCGAGGCGGGCGTGCCGGTCGTTCCCACCGGCGAGCCGGACGAGCTCGGCTATCCGCTCCTCGTCAAGGCCGCGGCCGGCGGCGGCGGCCGCGGCATGCGCGTCGTTCGGGCTGAGGACGAGCTCGAGGAGGCGCTCGCAGCCGCGTCGCGAGAGGCCGAGGCCGCATTCGGCGACGGCACGGTCTTCTGCGAGCGGTACATCGAGCGGCCGCGACACGTCGAGATCCAGCTCCTCGGCGACGCGCACGGAACCGTACTCGCGCTCGGCGAGCGTGACTGCTCCGTTCAGCGGCGACACCAGAAGGTGCTCGAGGAGTCCCCCTCCCCCGCCCTCGATCCGGAGCTTCGCGCCGCAATCAGCGACGCGGCGGTTCGGTTTGCCCGCGCAATCGGCTACGCGAGCGCCGGTACAGCCGAGTTCATGCTCGACGGCCGCGACTTCTACTTTCTCGAGCTGAACGGCCGCATCCAGGTCGAGCATCCCGTCACCGAGCTCGTCACCGGCCGCGACCTGATCCGCGACCAGATCCGGATCGCGGAGGGCCAACCCCTCGCGCCAAGTAACAGTCTGTTACAAGGTCACGCGGTCGAGGTGCGCCTCTATGCCGAGGATCCGAGGACGTTCCTGCCGCAGGCGGGAACGATCGACCGCCTCCGGTTGCCGGCGGATATCCGCGTCGACGCCGGCGTCGAGGAGGGCGACGAGATCGGCACGTCGTACGACCCGATGATCGCGAAGCTGATCGCCCATGGCCCCACGCGCGACGAGGCGCTTGCCCGGCTCGGCGATGCGCTCGCCGAGACCGAGGTCGTCGGCCTCACGACGAACCTGCCCTTCCTGCGCTGGCTCGTCCGCCATCCGGTCTTCCGCGCCGGTGAGGCGACGACGGCGTTCCTCACCGAGCACCCACCCCTCTCCGAGCCGCCGCTGCGCCTGCCGGATG
>JALYRA010000321.1 GCA_030855545.1 Actinomycetota bacterium
GTGCTGCCATCGTCGACGCGAACGCTGCGCGGGCGGATCGCGTACTCGCCGAGCAGCTTCGACAGTCCTCGGGGCGTGAGCCCCTTACCCGACCACTCGGCCCACGGCGAATCGTCGATCGCGCGAAGACCATCGAGCAGGTCAATAGTCGCGAGGCGATCTACGTCGCTCGTGGCGAAGACCTGATGAACGTCGGCGAGTAGTCGCACACGGTGCGAGCCGTCGTCGACCTCCCGCCCTTGTAGCAGCTCGACCATCGCCGCTCGCGCGCGATGCGGCCGTTCCCCACCGGCAAGGTCGACGATCGCGAGCAGGGGCTCCGCGCCGTCCTGCGCCCGATCGTCGAGGGCGGCGGGAAGGTCGGGTCGCGCCGCCTTGAGTAACTCGATCGACTCGGCGGCGAATCGCTCGACGCGCTCGCGCAACGCGACTGCCTCAGGCTCCACATGACGCCGACGAAAGCGCTCGACTTCTTCGCCCCGGGCGCGGCGCTCGAGGCGGATTGGGAACGAACGGTCGGCGACCGTATCCGGCAGTCTGCCGATCCCGGCGAGTGCCTTCGGAGAGAACACCGGGAAGACCTCGAGCTTGTCGCGGTTCGCGCCGCCGACCCGGCGAACCTCGGCGCCGCGACGGTGGCCTGCATTGATCATGCCGCGCAGATCCTCGCGATCACGCGCCTTCGCGCCGAAGATCGCGTCGATCTCGTCGAAGAGCAACGTGGGACGATCATTGGAGATCGAGCGAAACAGCGCCGCGTCGGAGATGTTCGACGTGGCGAGCGGCCGCGCTACGAGTAGCGTGAGGACCTCGAGCAAACGGGTCTTGCCCGACCGCTTCTCCGCGCTCGTGACCGCCAGATACGGCGTGGCCTCCGCCGCGTCAAGCGTGTGCGTGTGGACGATCCACAACGCGATAACGGTCGCTTGAGCGGTGCTTACGACGACGAACCGACGGATGAACGCGGCGAGATCGTCGAGCAGCCCGGCACCGTCCTCGGGCTCCGGCAAATCGAGCGGCGGGGCCTTCGCCGCCATACGCTCGAGCAGGCGTCGAAGCTCAGCGCGCTCCGCCTCGCCGTTGCGGCTTGCCTCGAGTGTCAGGTCGCCGAGGTCGTATCCGTCGTCTCGCTTCGGGTCGAGGTCAAGCACGCGGACCTCGGCGGCGTGGTCGGACAGGTCGCGAGCAATCCGCTGCGCGGCCTCGCGTCCCTGGCGGTCACAGTCGAGGCAGACGACGACCCGGCCGCCGGTGAAGCGCTCCGCCCATTCGGCCCGCCAACCGCCTGTGCCGGGGACCGCGACGGCGGGCAGCCCGAGTGAGTGTCCGGCCACCGCGTCCGGCTCCCCCTCGACGATCCAGGCGACCCCTCCCTCGAGCGTCTCGGGAGCCGGGAAGAGATCGCGCGGGCAGCCCTTCTCGGCGAGTAACTTCGGACCGCCGTTGCGACGCTCCGGGTCTGGCACGTACCGGAGCAAGTTGACGAGCGCGCCACCCGAGCGGCGCGTCGGGACGATGACCCGTTCGCCGTCAAGCCCGAGCCCGAGCGCACGGACTGTCCCGCCGGTCCATCCGCGAAGCTCCTCGAGCCGAGCGAGCGCGGTGGTGTTCGTCTCGAGTGCTTGGCGGTAGCGGTCGAGGTCAGCCTCAGAAGGCGGCGCGGCCTCCGGCTCCGAGCGCTCGCGCATCGGCGGGCGTTCGTCGTTGTCGCGCTCGAGCCCGTGGCGGCGGAGCAGCTCCATCGCCTCGCGCGGCGAGCGTCCGCAGAGGAGCGCGGCGTCGTAAGAACCGCCTTTCGCGCCGCAGCCGAAGCAATTGAAGGCGCCCGTCTCGAGGTTGACAGAGCACGACGTGCGCCGATCCTCGCGGCGATGAGCTTCCGGGGCGGCGAAGCAGCGGACTTGAATGTTCTCACCGCCCCGGTCCGGCAGTTCTAAACCGAGGTCCGCATAGAAGGCGCGAGCCGTCACGGCGCGCCTCCCGCCCGGGTAGGCGAGGCGCAAGAACAGCCGAGACGCCCCGCGTTGCGCCTGGTCCAGCTCCCCGTTGGGCGAGGCACACTCACGCGAGCACCTCGGGGCCAGCTCCGGGTCTAGGAGGGTCTCCCTTGTCGTTGCCCGGCCCAGCGCGCGTCGCGCCCCTGCGCGCCGCTCGCCGTGCACCGGACCTCGGCTTGAAGCGGACGGCTCGTGGCCGCGTGCCTTTGCAGCGGACGGGGCCGTCGAGCAGTCTGCGCTTGCTGCGCGCGACCAGTGCAACCACCGCCCTGAACTGCTGACGCCCCTTGGCGAAGGCCACCGAGTCGTGCGGTGGCGTCTCAGGGTCGGGCATGTCCGCCGCCACCCAAACGAGTCGCCCGGCACCGTCGAGGGTCGCCCAAGCCTCGCCTCCAGCGAGGTCGATCACCATCTCCCCGTCGGGCTCGCGCTCGACCGTCGCGCCCGCAAGCGCTGGCTCTTGGGCAATAAGACCCGCCAGCACGTTCGCAGTCAAAGGCCGCCGGGTTGCACGAACGTGGGCTTGGGCCTGGGCAAGCAGCCCGGAGAGCAGGCGCGGGTCGTAGGGGCTCGGCTCGAAGCGCCTACCTCGCGGAGTCGAGGCT
>JALYRA010000324.1 GCA_030855545.1 Actinomycetota bacterium
GGGCTCGCGGGGGCAGGCGGGATGGGGAAGCTCGTCGCGGAGTGGATCGTGGATGGGACGCCGAGCCTCGATGTGTGGCACATGGACTCACGCCGCTTCGGCGCTGCCTACACGAGCCGCGCGTACACGGTCGACCGCACGACCGAGGTCTACTCGACCTACTACGACGTCAAGTACCCCGGCCACGAACGACAGGCCGGCCGGCCGCTTCGCACTCCGCCCACGTATTCTCGGCTGCGGGAGCTCGGAGCCGCCTTCGGGGAGAAGTCGGGTTGGGAGCGCGCCAACTGGTTCGAGCCGAACGCATCGGCCGGTGACGAAGCGCTGCGCCCCCGTGGGTGGGCCGGGCGCCACTGGTCGCCGGCAATCGGCGCGGAGCATCGCGCCTGCCGCGAGCACGCCGCGCTCTTCGACGAGTCGTCGTTCGCGAAGATCGAGGTTTCCGGCCCGGGTGCAGCCGAGCTTCTGGAGTGGCTCTGCGCGAACCGCGTCGCCCGCGATGTCGGAGCGATCACCTACACCCAGATGCTGAACGCGAAGGGCGGGATCGAATGCGACTTCACCGTGACGCGGCTCGGCGAGGACCGCTTCCGGATCGTCACCGGCACGGCTTTCGGCCGTCACGACCTCGCATGGATCCGCCAGCATGCGCCGGACGACGGCTCCGTCGCGATCGACGACGTCACGTCGGAGTACGCGTGCATCGGGATCTGGGGGCCGGCGAGCCGGGAGATCCTCGCGCCGCTCGTGGGGGACGGCCTCGACTTTCCGTACCTGCGGTCGCGCGAGCTGGCGATCGGCGCCGTGCCGTGCCTCGCGCTGCGCGTGACCTACGTCGGTGAGCTCGGCTGGGAGCTCTACTGCCCCTCCGAGTTCGGCCTTCGGCTCTGGGACACGCTGTGGGAGGCCGGAAGCGAGCATGGTCTCGCGGCGGGCGGCTACAAGGCGATCGACTCGCTTCGCCTCGAGAAGGGCTACCGCGTCTGGGGATCCGACATCACCGCGGACGACACGCCGCACGAGGCGGGGCTCGCGTTCGCGGTCAAGCTCGACAAGGACTTCCACGGGAAGGAGGCGCTGCTCGCAAAGGGCAAGCCCGCGCGCACGCTTGCCTGCGTGACGCTCGCCGACCCGCGCGCCGTCGCGCTCGGATCGGAGCCCGTGCGCGTCAACGGCGAGCTCGTCGGTCGTGTCACGAGCGGCGGCTACGGCTACACAGTCGAGCGGTCGATCGCGTACGCGTATCTTCCCGCAGAAGCCGTGAATCCCGGTACGCCCATCGAGGTGGAGATCTTCGGCGAATGGGTCGGAGGCGAGGTCGCCGAGGAGCCGCTGTACGACCCGGCAGGCGAACGGCTTCGCGGCTAGGTCTTCAAAGCCGTTGCAACGGCCTCGGCGAGCTCGTCGTGCGTGAACGGCTTGTAGACCAGGCTCGTCGCCCCGAGTTGCACCGCCCGTATCGTTCGTTCGGGCTCCGGCGAGCCGCCGGTCATCAGGAGGACGGGCAGGTCATGGCTTCGTGCGCGCAACTCGTCGAGCAGCTCGACGCCCGTCATCTCGGGCATGACGACGTCGCTGACGAGGAGGTCGAAGCACTCCTCCTCCAGACGTTCGAGCGCCCGCCGGGCCGACTCGACGCCCTCCGGCCGGTACCCGTTTCGTCGCAGGATCTCGATCGTCAGCTCCCGAACCACGGGCTCGTCGTCGACAACGAGGATCTTCATAGCCGTAGCTCACCGCCGCCGGTCACCGTGACGAGAGACCCGTCGACCGTCAGCTCGATCGGCACGTTCGGCGCGGTCTGCTCGAGGGACTCGACGAGGAGCTCGACGAGAGCTTGACGGAGCTCGCCGGGCGCGGCCATCGCCGTCGCGTCGCCGCGCGCACGGAGCTCGCGGCCGCGGGTCGGCAGGACGCGCTCGACGAGCGCAACAGCCTCCGTCGCAGCGTCGCCCACCGATAGCTCGGACGGCGGCTCCGTTTGGAGTCGGATGAAGCCCTGTAGCGCGCGGACGATCTCGGAGATCTCGGCGCCGGCGCTCCGCGTCAAGGAGATGCGGTCGTGCAGCTTCGTCCCCGGTTCCGCGTCCGCGAGCGCGAGGTCCGCCGACCCGACGAGAGCGAGCAGAGGGTTTGCGATCTCGTGCAGCGCGCCGCGGGTGAGAAGCCCGAGCGTCTGCAGCGATCGAGCCTCGGAAGCGTCCGGCGGCATCGGCTCTATGATCTCACGCGACGGATCGACTCGCCGATCCATTTCGAGCACCGTGGGGTTGCCAATTGACTGATAGGGCCAATGTGACCACTTGCCTCGTTGCCGACGACCACCCAGCGGTGGTCGAGGCGGTCGCCGACGTGCTCGAGGAGAACGGCATCGAGGTCGCCGGTCGCGCGCGGGACGGCAGCGACGCAGTCGAGCAGATCGAGCTGCGCAAGCCGCAGGTCGCGATTCTCGATCTCCGCATGCCCGGGATGTCCGGAATCGAAGTCGCGCGGCAGGTCGCACGGACGGCGCCCGAGACTGCGGTCATCCTCTACACCGCGTTCGGCGACCGAGCACTCCTGACCGAGGCGCTTGACGCGGGGGCGCGCGGGTTCGTGCTCAAGGAGGCGCCGCTCGCCGAGGTCGTGCGTGCGGTCGAGCTCGTCGCGTCGGGTCGCACCTACGTCGATCCGGTGCTCGCCGGCGTCCTCTCGAGCTCCGCCGCGACGGAGAAGATCCCGAACCTGACGCAGCGCGAGCGCGAGGTGCTCCGGCTTCTGGCCGACGGGATGGCGAACGAGGAGATCGGCAAGGAGCTCTTCATCTCGCCGGAGACAGTGCGGACGCACGTGCGGAAGGCGATGGCGAAGCTCGACGCCGACACCCGCACGCAGGCTGTGGCGACAGCGTTGCGTCAAAGTCTTATCGCTTAGTTTTCAGCGCGCTCGGGGCGCCGACGAGCGCCGAGAGAAGCAACCGGAACTCGAGGGCCGGCATGGCGGCGGACTCGTCGGTCGCCGACTCGGGACGATACGAGTTGTCCTTCGAGGGCCAGTACGCCCACGCGATCATCGACGAGAAGCGCTCGCAACCGTAGGCGGAGTGGCCGAGGCC
>JALYRA010000333.1 GCA_030855545.1 Actinomycetota bacterium
AAGGTGACGAGCCCCGGGGCAGACCTCTCGCGCGAGTCGCTCGCCTTCCGCGTCGACCAGCTCGAGCAACGGCTCGTGGCGGCTCCGGTCGCTACCGCAGCGCCGACGGAGCCGACACCCGTGGCGCCTCAGCCGGTGCCGGAGCAGACGCCGACGTCGTCATCGGGTGGACCGCCGCTCGCGCTCGACCAGTTGCAGGACGCGTGGCAGCGCACCGTCCTCCCGGCCGTCCAGTCCCGCTCGATCCCGGTCGCCTCGCTCCTGGGGGAGGCACGGCCCGCGACGCTCGACGGCGAGATGCTGACGCTCGAGTTCCCGGCGAGCGCCGATTTCCACCGGCGTCAGGCCGAGGAGCCGAAGAACGTCACCGTCATCCGCGACGCGCTTTACGAGGTAACCGGGCACCGGCTCGGCGTCACCCTCGCGCTCGGCGAGGCCGGGGACGTCGAGGAGGCCGAAGATGAGCTCCTGAGCGAGGACGCGATCATCTCGATGTTCAAGGACACGTTCGACGCAAAAGAAGTGGAGGACACCCGATGAGCAAACTCGACATGAACAAGCTGATGCAGCAGGCCCAGCAGATGCAGTCCCAGATGCAGCAGGTGCAGGAGGAGGCGGCGAACGAGGTTGTCGAGGCGTCTGCCGGCGGCGGGATGGTCACTGTCAAGGCGACCGGCGGCGGCGAGATCGTCTCGATCGTGATCGATCCAAAGGCGATCGACCCGGACGACCCGGAGATGCTCTCCGACCTCGTCCTCGCCGCCGTGAACGAAGCGCTCCGCAGCGCCAGCGCGCTGATGGAGTCGAAGATGCAGGGGATGATGCCCGGCGGCCTCGGCGGCCTCGGCCTGCCTGGTTTTTAAGGATCTACGCGCGGTGGGCATCCGCAGGAGCGGATGCCCACCTTGCGCAAACTAGGCTCGGCCTGCGAGCGAGTTGCGGTCGGCCAGCGGCTCTGTGCTGAGCCGCTCCTCGAGCCGGTTCAGGGCGCTCGACTCGAGCTGCCTGATCCGCTCGCGGGTGAGCCCGAGTTTCTTGCCGATCTGCTCCAGGCTCGCTGCGGCCTCGCCCTCGACGAAACCGAAGCGGAGCTCGAGCACGAGCCGCTCCCGCTCCGGGAGATCGGCAAGCGCCTCGCGCACCTTCTGCTGCTGGAACGAGGTGTCGGCGTACTCGATCGGGTCTTCGGCAGTGCGGTCGGCGAAGAGATCGCCGAGCTCGCCGTCACCGTCGCCGATCGTCTGGTTCAGCGACACCGACGCCTCGACGGCGTCGAGCGCCTCCGCGACGTGCTGCGGCTTCAGCTCGGTGGCCTGAGCGAGCTCGTCGATCGTCGGCACGCGACCGTGTGTCGTCTCGAACTGCTGGCGCGCGCGCCGGAGCTTCAGCTTGCGCTCCTGGACGTGCACCGGGATCCGGATCGTGTCCGACTGGTTCGCGACCGCGCGCTGGCAGGCCTGGCGAATCCACCAGGTCGCGTAGGTCGAGAACTTGAAGCCCTTGCGGTAGTCGAACTTCTCGACGGCGCGGTTGAGCCCGATCGTCCCGTCCTGGATCAGGTCGAGCAGCGGCAGGCCGTGGCCCTGGTAGCGCTTGGCGATCGAGACGACGAGACGCAGGTTGGCGTTCGTCATCCGCTCCTTCGCCACCTGGTCGCCCTTCTCGATCCGCTTCGCGAGCGCGACTTCCTCGGCCGCGGTCAGCAGGGTGTGCTTGCCGATCTCGTTCAGGAAGAGCTGCAGGCTGTCGGTCGTGCCGGTCGCCGCGGACGGGCGCAGGTCGAGCTCGACCTCCTCTTCGGCGTCCTCGATCTCGACCTCGGCGGCGACGAGCGCAGCACGGAGCGCCTCGATCGTCTCCTCGTCGAGATTGTGGTCGGCGTGCAGCGCCTCGAGCTCGGCGGTGGCCACGCTGCCGCGTTCCTCCGCGTCGTGCAGGAAGGCTGTGAGGGCCGGAATCAGTTCCAGGGCGTCAGTGCCCAATTCATTTGTGCGCAAAAATCCTCCAAGCTGGGGTCATTACCAAGCCGACGCCCGATGTCGCGGCGGCCAAAGAGAGCCGCCGGAAGCGTCGCTGCCCTTGTACAACGTCCATCTTCTCACGAACATTCCGCTTCCAACGTGGTTCCACACAGAACCCTTACGTCTTCTCCGAACCTTTATATGCCGGGACGCTCGTCTGTACGTCCGAAACAGACGGGTAGTTTGTCCCTGTGCTGAGTCCTTCCGTCGACAATCTGGTCGCGCAGCTGACGCGGCTGCCGGGGATCGGCTCACGGACGGCTCAGCGGCTCGCCTTCCACATCCTCTCGACGCAGAAGGACGAGGCCGTCGCGCTCGCGCACGCGATCGAGGAGGTCAAGGAGCGCGTTCGCTTCTGTCTCGAATGCGGGAACCTGACCGAGGAGGAGCGCTGCTCGATCTGCCTCGACACGCGGCGCGACCGAACCGTCGTCTGCGTCGTCGAGCAGCCCGTCGACGTACTCTCGCTCGAGCGGACGCACGAGTACCGCGGGCTCTACCACGTGCTCGGCGGCTCGCTCTCGCCGCTCGACGGCGTCGAGCCCGAGCACTTGCGGATCGACGAGCTGCTGCGACGGGTGGCGGCGGGCGGAATCACCGAGGTCGTGCTCGCGACGAACCCGAACATGACGGGTGAGGCCACCGCGGCCTACCTGGCCGACCGGCTGCGCGACCGCGCCACGGTGACGCGCCTCGCGTCGGGGCTTCCCGTGGGCGGCGACCTCGAGTACGCGGACGAGGTCACGCTGGGCCGCGCGCTCGCCGGCCGCCGCGAAATATGACTTTTTGGCGCTCTTTGCGGGTTTTCTGAGTCGGAGCCCCTTGCGCTTCGGTTCACTCCTCGCATAGATTGACCGCGTTGAACCGGGAGGCCTTCGGGTTTGCCGGTTCAACATTTTTTGTGGTCCTTTCCGGGGCCTCGTCTACACTCGCCGGCATGTCTGCGACCGAGTACGAGGCCGTTCCGGCTGTCGACGCGGACGCCGAAGCGCCCCACGTCGGCACCGTCGTGATGAAGTTCGGTGGCACGTCCGTCGGCGATCCGGACAAGCTTCGACGCGTCGCCTCGCGCCTCGTCGCTGCACGCGAGGATGGCCACCGCGTCGTCGGCGTTCTCTCCGCAATGGGCCGCACGACGGACGAGCTGCTCGACCTCGCCCACCAAGTCTCGCCGACGCCGCACCCGCGAGAGCTCGACATGCTCGTCTCGGTCGGGGAGCGGATCTCCTGTGCGCTCGCGGCGATGGCGATCCACGACCTCGGCCACGAGGCGATCTCGCTGACCGGCTCCCAGGCGGGCATCGTGACCGACACCTCGCACACCAAGGCGAAGATCCTCAACGTGCGCGCCGACCGAATCATCACGGCACTCGACGACGGCAAGATCGTGCTTGTGGCGGGCTTTCAAGGAGTCTCCACCTCGTCCGACGTCACGACGTTGGGCCGCGGC